>PXYR01000205.1 GCA_003023665.1 Bacteroidota bacterium | reverse complement strand
CACCCCATTAGGTCCTACCGTGATGTTCGCGGTATTCACTTTAAAAGTAACCGTATAGTTATTAGATGGTGGTGGAGTTGTAATACATCCGCTACATGAGTTCCAGCAAACAGTGGGCAATACGGCGCTTCCATTTATAGATAAGTATCTATTCGTATAGGGACCCGTTGTAAAGGTACATGGTGAGCCTACGCCAAATGATTCTTGATTGGCCCAACCATCCACAGTGAAAAGATACTCTATGGAACTTTGATTGAATGGAAGCGTTACTGACCATATACCGTCTCCATCCGAGTCGCTCAGCGGATTGCAACTGCCACACCAACCGTTAAAATTACCATTGATGTATACCGTGTTGAATGAAGCAGTGTAGGCATTCATATCCACGGAAAAAGTGATATTATCGGGTCCTTGTTGCCCCGGACATGATCCATCGGTTGTGCAAGTCTCAAAACAAAACAGGAGCGTAGTATCAGAATTAAAAATGGGAAGCGTTCTATCGTTCCAATTATTCGGATCTGCACAGGGTTTTCCGGTTAGGTCTTCTTTTGTTCCCCAGTCAGTATCATGTGCCGGACTATTTAAAAATATGAATTTGCCCTGCGAATGTCCATTGAGTATTGTACTACCCGTATAAACATCATCTCCATCGGGGTCTTCAAGCTTGACTGCTCGGGCATTACCAAGAATGCCACCGCCCGCATATAAACCATTCGGTCCTACAGTAATGTTGGCTGCATTTACTGAAAACGTTATTGTATGCTGTAGAGGAGGACATTGAACGCAAGATTCCCAACAAACTGGATCAAGGATGGTATCACCTGTAATTTGAAGTGATCGATTGGTAAATGACCCGGTAGTATTCGTGCAAGTACTACCGGAAGTCAAAGTTTCGGACGTATTCCACCCGTCTAAAGTGTATTTATATTCGATTTGACTTTGTGCGATGGGTAAAGTTGTTGTCCAAATCCCGTCATTATCGGCATCATTCATTGGATTACACGAACCGCACCAATTGTTGAAGTCCCCATTCACATAGGCAGTTGTAAAAGAGCCTGAGTATTGACCTAAATCAACTGAAAAAGTAACCTGAGCACTAGAAGGATTTGGAGAATTACTTTCTTGGTATACCCTTACGTAATCAATTTCCATGGCTGCTTGAGTAAATGCAGCCGAAATACTGGGCAATACCGCAAAGTTTAATAAGATAAATTGTTCGTCATCAAAAGGCCAAGTTGAGGCGGTTTTATTTGTCGGAGCATAGGTATAGTGCCTGTTATTGTCTATGAAAAACGATATGGAATCTGCATTCCATTCCATCGTGTAGGTATGGAATGCGCTAGTAGCAGTTGGTAGATAAACACCATGGTAATTTTGAGTAGCTCCAAAGCTAGAGGGTGTATGAAGTGCACTAGAAACATGATTTACATTCGAGCCCCAATGCTCCATAATGTCAATTTCACCACAATCAGGCCAAGGCGTTGTGCCAAATCCTTGAGTCTGCCAATAGGCACCTGGTTCAGTAATATTTTTACCAAGCATCCAAATGGCTGGCCAAGTACCCGCTCCGGTAGGGATTTTTGCTCTTACTTCAACTCTACCATATTTGAACGCAAATTTTGAATTGAGTCTTGCAGACGTATAATTTTTAGTAACCCCTTGATTGGTGTAATTCTCTTTTACCGCTCTTAGAAATAATTTACCATTCTTTACATTAGAATTGGTATCCTGATTAGTGTAATGCTGAATTTCTCCGTTGTACCAACTTGAACCATTAGGCAATTGCGTTTGGTGAAACCAGAGATTAGGGTCTACACCTCCTCCAATGTTATAATTGAATTCGTCTGACCATACTAAAGAATCGTACCTCGCGGATTGAGAAAAACCTAAAATGGGCAAAAAGCAAAATATAAGGATTTCAATTATTCTGTTAATTTTCATTTAAGGAGCTTCTAATTAAAAACGGTCGCCAATTTGGCGACCGTTTTTGAATTTGGAATAGTTTCTTATTGTTTTATAACTCTTAGATATTGAGTATTTCCATCAATTTGGAGTATTAGCATATACATGCCTGCCGGATGGGAACTAAAATCAAATTGTTCCTTGATTTCACCCTCTCCCATACTTCGCCCAACTTCATTAAAGATACGGTAGGTGCCCTCTACAACAGGCGTAATACTGACTTGACCTGAAGTTGGATTTGGGTACAATTTAACCTTAGGAACTTCATTCATAAGCTTACTTCCTTGGCTATTTATATTAGTGGTAGTTGAGGTCAAATCATTGCCATTACTGACCATGCCAGAAGGAGTAGTGCTGTAAACAAATAATGTTGCAGGGTTTGTTTCATAAGTACAAGTGTCAACAGTTATGATACATTTGAACATGAGATTATTAAAGGCCAATTGTACAGCTTTCAAGTGTAGATTAGGTGTTTTACCTCCGTTTAATGCAGAACTCGCCGCAGGTAAATTCACCCAATTAGTACCATTTGCTGAGAAGGCCCACTGATAAGTTGCATTTGGGCTTGAGAATGCAACAGAGAAATCAGCCTTGTTACTATTATCTAAGTAAACAGCAGTATCGCTAGGTTGCGACGTAATCATTGCAAGTGGAATACTTAAGCTGTCTTCAACTATTCGAG
>PXYR01000053.1 GCA_003023665.1 Bacteroidota bacterium | reverse complement strand
TCTGTAGGGTACGATGTTGAGGTTCAGGCTTTTGGTGATTGCTTTGAGACAGCGGATTTTAAAGAAGGAACCCAAGCGTTTATGGAAAAGCGTAAACCTGATTTTCCTGGTGCCTGATGTCTACGCGTTTCATTGAAACCATACAGAAACAGCGCATAGATTGTTTAGGTGAATTAAATGAGAGCACAACAAACATTTGGTTTGCTCTTCATGGATATGGACAATTGGTAGTGTACTTTAAAAGACACTTTGTACCGTTAGTTCAAAATGGACGAGCAATTATTCTGCCTCAAGGCGCACATAAATTTTACCTCAGTGGCACTGAAGGTCGGGTGGGGGCATCTTGGATGACGAAGGAAGACAGATTAACAGACATTGATAACCAACGTCTTTTTTTGAATGAAGCGATTAGTTGGGCAGCAGCAGAGGCACCAAACGCCCGATTTCACATGGTTGGTTTTAGCCAAGGTGTGGCAACAGGGATGAGGTTTTTGGGCTATTCCAAAGTGTCTTTTCATTCTCTTTTGGCGTGGGCGGGAAGCTGGCCGCCTGATTTAGATGAAAAAAGCCGGAGCGTGCTTGCTCAAACCACAATGAGTTCATGGTTTGGCACAACAGATCCCTTTATTGGTACGGCCAAGAGAGAGGATCGCGTAACTTTATATAAAAACGAATTTGATCTTCATCCAGAAGTGAACACTTACGATGGCGGACATACCTTTCGTTCCGATATCTTAGCGAACGAAATTAACCGATTAGAAAACATAACTCTTAAGCGATGACTCACGAAATAGATCCTTGGATTACAAATGACGCAACACTATTTGGTATTCTGGCAGCAATGTTAGGGGGTATTTTTTTGACTGCTAAAAGTGAAAACCCCTTTTGGAAGAAGTTTTATACATATATCCCTGCCCTGCTGTTGTGTTATTTTTTACCGTCTTTGCTCACCACCTTTGAAATCATTGATCCCAAGCAAAGTCGATTATATTTCATGGCGTCCCGCTACTTACTGCCGGCAGCGCTTATTTTACTGACACTTAGTATTGATTTTGGAGAGGTAAAAAAATTAGGCCCAAAAGCGCTAATTATGTTTTTTACCGGAACCGCTGGTGTAATAATTGGAGGTCCCTTATCCATTTTGTTGTTCAGTTTTATAGCTCCTGATATTGTTGGCGCTAACACAGATGAAATTTGGCGGGGAATGACGACTGTTGCTGGTTCATGGATTGGTGGAGGCGCGAATCAAGCGGCCATGAAGGAAGTGTTTGAAGTGAGTGAAGACATCTTTTCAGCTATGGTAACCGTAGACGTTTTGGTAGCGGAACTTTGGATGGCATTTCTGCTAATTGGCGTTGCCAAAGCAAAAAATATAGACGCGTGGTTTAAAGCAGACGCCTCCTCTGTATTGACGCTTCAGGAAAAGATGGAAGCGTATACGGCAAGCATCTCCAAAATCCCTTCTTTCAATGATTTAATATACATTTTGGCCATTGCTTTTGGAGCAACCGGCTTGGCTCACGGACTAAGCGACGTAATAGCGCCATTTATCAGTAACAACTATCCTGTTTTAGCAAAGTTTAGCCTTACTTCTGGGTTCTTTTGGCTGGTTGTTGTGGCAACCACTATAGGAATCGCGTTGAGTTTTACAAAAGCAAGAAATCTTGAGGGCGCAGGTGCCTCCAAAGTAGGCTCTGTTTTTATCTACATTCTTGTAGCAACGATTGGGATGAGCATGAATGTTTTGGAGGTATTTGAGAACCCGGGGCTGTTTGCTGTAGGGTTGGTATGGATGATCATACACGTAGGGTTAATGTTCATAGTGGCTAAAATTATTAAAGCACCATACTTCTTTCTGGCAGTTGGCTCTAAGGCAAACATTGGCGGCGCAGCAAGCGCGCCCGTCGTTGCAGCGGCGTTCCACCCTGCTTTGGCTCCGGTAGGAGTCTTGTTGGCCGTACTGGGATATGCGCTCGGAACCTACGGAGCATATATCTGTGGACTTTTAATGCAAGCCGCGGTAGGTGTCTATTAAGGAGATTAATATTTTAAACGGCAGGGTTTTCCCTGAGCCATTCCGGTTTTACCTTTTGGCAGTAGTGGTTTTTGTGGCAACGCTATTCACACGGGAGTGGGAAGCGCTATTTTTTTTGACGGTACCGTTTTTAGGCATTACAGCAAGACGCGGCACACAGTTTACTTCAAAAGGATACCGAAGGTACTTTTCTGTTTTTGGCTTCAAATTTGGAAATTGGGAGTCCATATTTGCTGGCGAGCAGTTGGTGTTGATTGGCCTGAACATGAGTAGTCGATTTGGTTCATATGGCGGGTTGCTCGCCACGAAGGAACAAAAGGTTTGGACGCTGTATATTGTAGATGCTAAGCATAGAAATAAACGAGACATAGGTGTTTCGGCAGATAAAACAGTATTGATAGATAAAGCAGCACAAATAACCGCGAGCACCACTTTGGAACTGGTTCCTTTTTCACCAGCCATTTCGCAACAGACGCGCAATAGAAAAAGAAGATAATATGAAGAAAGTAGCCCTATTTATCCTTTCAGGAATGAGCATACAAGTCAGTGCTCAGCAGCTCCCCACAGAAGCTAAAGATGTTATAAAATCTATCTATACAGAAGCCTTGGGTGAGCAACAAGGGTATAAATGGCTCCACCATATTTGTACTGAGATTGGTCCTAGACCAAGTGGTTCGGACGCTGCAAATCAAGCTGCTGAATACACCAAACAAATGATGCTAGACGCTGGAGCGGACACCGCCTGGCTGCAGCCTGTAGAGGTACCTAAATGGCATCGCGGAGCTGAATGGTCAAAAGCATTTGCTGGTGGAGAATCGGTAGCCTTGCCAACCACAGCGTTGGGCGGCTCGGTGCCTACACCAAAAGAGGGTATTAGAGCGGCGGTAGTTGAGGTTGGTTCTTTTGAAGAGTTAGAAGCCCTGGGCAAAGAGGGGCTAGAAGGAAAGATAGTCTTTTATAACACTTATATGGACCATAGTCTAATTAGCACGTTTAACGCCTATGGTGGTGCTGTTAAGTATCGCTGGGCCGGAGCCATGGAGGCGGGGAAGTATGGCGCCGTGGCTACGGTAATGCGCTCCGTAACGTTATTGAGGGACGACCTCCCCCATACGGGCGCAATGAGTTATGGAGAAAGTGAGGTGAAAATTCCAACGGCGGCTATTTCTTGGCTAGCTGCAGATAAATTGGAGAAAATGCTGGGTGATGGTTTGGTAGAGCTTGAACTTTTCTTGGATTGTGGAGTACAAGGGACGGCTATAAACTATAATATGATAGCAGATTTCAAGGGTGCCGAAAAGCCGGAAGAAATTATGCTTGTTGGCGGACACATTGACTCTTGGGACTTGGGCCAAGGAGCACAAGACGATGGCGCTGGATGCGCCCATGCAATGCAAGTTCCTAACTTACTGAAAAAGGTAGGCTATAAAAATAACCGCACCATTCGTGTGGTTTTATGGGCTAATGAGGAGTTTGGCTTAGATGGAGCAAAAGAATATGCACGTTGGGCCAAATCGGAAGGCGTTCATCACTGGGTAGCCATGGAAAGCGATGCAGGAGGTGACGTCCCGAGGGGTTTTGGAATAAGCGCTGATGACATTCGGCTTGAGCAGGTAAGAACCTATAAAGAGCTGTTGAGCCCTTATGGATTACATGTTTTTGCAAAAGGCGGAGGCGGAGCAGACCTAGGTCCTTTGCGCGGCTATGACGATTTTTTTATTGGGTATCGTCCAGAAAGCCAACGATATTTTGACTTTCACCATAGTGCAAGAGACAATATTAACGCAATTCATCCAAGAAGTTTAGAAATGGGCGCGGCATCTATGAGCGCGTTGTTTTATTTGTTAGATCATTTAGAGTAGGTTGTTTTTAAGATTCAAGGCTAAAAAGGTTAAAGGGTGCAAAAGCAAAAGCATAGTGTTTTTTGGTGGCCAATGTGGATCACGGTGGCCGTTCTTTTGGTTGTTTTCTTGGCAAGCCTGTTGAGCGACCAGGTAATGTGGTCTATTTACGACTTTTTAATAGGCGGAGGACTAATCTTTGTTTTTGCAACGATAGAAGTCATTCTTTGGAATAAGTTGAAAAGCCAACACAGATTGTTCGTGGTGCTTTTTGTATTGCTTGTGTTTTTAATTCTTTGGGCCGAAATGGCGGTTGGACTATTTGACTCTCCTCTTGCCGGGAGTTAATTACAGGGTAATAATTTAGGAGGCAAGGTGTTTTCATCACCGCAAAAAGATGCAAGAAGACACTTAATGAGCCTGATTTAATGAGCAGAAGTACTTATTTTACTTAAAAGTGTCTGTTAGACATTTATTTTTAACATCTTTTTGGTTCATTGTCAAAAAATGAACTTAACTTTATGCTAACTTAAGAGTAGCTTAGGTTTATTGGTTTGGTTAAACCCTGTCTTCGGACAGGGTTTTTTTATGTCCAAACGTTATTTTCTGATTGTGAAAACCCGTGAAATATTAAAACCTAAGAAAAGGCCTCCATTCCGAATATCATATAGATTCTGAGCCATCCAGTACGGCGCATTCATGGATTGTGTATTTGATAAATGAAATTGAAACACGTGTCCGCCGGTTTCAACATCTACGCCGATAGCCATTGGAACCGTATGGCGAACCTCTAGACTTTCATTGGGCACGCCGTAGGAATTGTTTGACATTAGAGTTGTTTCAGCAGTTAATGCAATACGATTGGTGAATTTATACCGCCCTCCAAGTGTTAAATGCGCCGTTGTGTTGGGGTCGTTTGATGTGGGCACAAGGTTAAAATGCACAATAGATGGACTTATTAGCGTGCTCAATTGACGGTTCCATTTTCTGGCAATTATTGCTTGGTGCATATATGACAAGCGATCTGATGTAAAGTGCTCAACCCCGTCTGAATATTTTGCGTTCCTATAGTGCAGGGAACTATGTAACGTCGTGCTAAACGGTATGTTCCTGGCCCCTGTTTGCTGTTGAAGAAGTTGATATTTAATAAAGCCGTCTGCAACTTTTAGAAAGGAGCTTCTGCCAGCGCCAATATTCAGTCGGTCTGTTATCCCATAGTCCGTTTGCATTCTTATCTGCGCATTGTCTAGACCGAAGAAATTATAGAGGTATTCGTCACCAAAACTACCAAACCGGTGAGCGATAACATATTGAAGAACGCCTTTACCTGGTGTTTCGTTCGTTGCAGCATTAATTAATTGTGTACCCTTAAATGTGGCATAAACAACTTTGCTTGCATCCACAGTGCTGCCACTTGTATCCTCATCTAATAGATCAAATAAATCTGTTTCTTGCGCCATAGCTATTGTGCTTGAGCAGATCAGAGAGAGGAGTAACAGTTTCTTTATCATCTTGCTAGCATTTCACAGTTGACGGTTATTTTGGCCTCGGAGTCGATTTTATTGGCAACAGCTTTAGGTATTGCAACTCCGAACTCCTCAATTTTTACTGAAAATTGCGCGTTCAACAAAACGCTTTTTTCAGACATCTCCAGTTTGGCAGGTACATTAACATCTTTTGTAACGCCATGTATGCTTAAGGCACCAATGGCCCTTCCGTCTTTATAGACTCCTTTAAATACAGCCTTTGGATAAACTTCGCTTTCAACATAGTTTTCGTTGAAATGCTCTTGCATTAAAGCGCGTTTAAACTCAAAGGACGTCATAAGCACCTGAACACCAAGTTTATTGTCTGCAGCATCATAAACAGCTGTAGCGCTCTTACTCACGGCGTAGATATCTTCTAATGGCGAGCCAGCATCAAAAGCAAGCGACCCTTGCCTGGTCATGTATTGTTGAGCGCTTACTGAAAACGCAATAATGCAAAGCAGTGTGGTTAGTTTGAATTTCATAGGTTAATTGTCTAATGCGCCTTGATTAATCCAGGCGGTTAATTTTTTTTGATCACAACTGCTTAATGGACCATTTGGAGGCATGGACAACGGATCACTTACTGGTCGTTGAACCCTATCCATTATTGACCCGCTCAAGGCAGCAGCTTGAATGTTTTGATGACCGGCTAAGTTTAACCCCCCGCTTGCAGAGGCCCCGTTATGACAGCCTTCGCAATTCTGTCCAATAATCGATTTTATGTCTTGACTAAAAGAAACGGCAGAGGTATCACAAAAATTACTAGAGCCCGATCGGTCTTCAATGTTGTCAGACGTACAACGGGAGGTGGTCATTAGAAACAGAATGCCTAGTATTGCAGCAGCTGTTTTGGGCCAGTGATTAGTGCGCATTTAATAGTGTTTTATTTAATTTAAATATAAAGTAGCTCTCCTTCCACATTTTCAAAACGGGCAGAAAGCAGATTTATGTATTCGTTCAACTGCTGCTGGTCCTTTTCTTTTGGAACCCCAGTTTTATAGTCTATAACAATCAATTGTTGTTCCAATTCAATGATCAAATCGGGTCTATAGAAATGCTCCCCATTTACAAGGCTACGTTCCGTATATACTGAGGCGTTTTTTTTGTCCAACAAGCTTAATGCTTTGTGAGCGCCTATTTGGTCAAGAACATGATGTGCGCGTTCGCTAAGGGCAATTGAGAAGGCGCCGCTTCGGTATAGGCGCTCTAAGCTTTGGCGCCTTTTTTCTTTAGGCCCTTGAAGAATTCGGTGTATTGCGGTTCCCCATTTTCTTGGGTCTATTCCGCCTTCTTGCCAGTTCTTTGGAGCAGAAAGCGCCATTTTCAGTTTTGCCGCTCCTATTGTTGTTTTTGGCAAAATCCTGTCCGATTCCGCTTTAGCCTCTTTTTTATCCTTAGGCATGACCTCTTGCCCAATTATATATTGGCCTGCAGCTCCTTCAATCCCAAGGTGATCAAAGACTGCTTTGGATAAATTTGTAGGCTTTTTGGCTTCTTTGAGCATAATATGTAATCCACAAACGGGCCTTGTCAAGGCGACATAAACCATATTCATCCAGTCGAATCGACTCTTAGTTTCTAGTTCTAGAGCGTGGTCCTTCTCAAATAAATCTAAATTCTCTTTGGTAAACGAAACAGGCATGCGTTCAAGCTCGTCGTGATAGGGAAATTCTAACCAATGTTCAGAGCTGTCCTTTTTGTAGTTGATGTCAAAGGGCACTATTACGTGTTCAAACTCAAGCCCCTTGCATTTATGAACAGTCATAACGCGTATTGCTGACGCGTTTGCATGTGTCTGTATGGGTTTGTTTACGGCTTCTTCCTTCCACCAGATGGGTAAATTTGCAAACGTGCCTTCCCTATTTTGGTATTCATAGACAGCGTCTAAAGCAGCATCAACAGATGCATTAGGGGTGTCCAAATAACCAAATATATCAAAGGCGCGTACGGCAAAATCAAACAGACTGTCTGCTGGACGCAGTAACTGTGATGCCTTTGGAAAGTGTTTTAGTAATGCTGAGACGCCAAATGAAGCCGTCGACTTTTCCAAGATAAACCCTTCTTCTGATGGCACCTTGTTTTGGCGAACGAGAGAATGAGCTAATGCGAACCGCGACGTCTTGTCTTCTGGATTAAGGTACATTTTAAAAGCGGCGTGAAGCAGTTTTCCCTCGTGACTGTTTCCAAGAATTAATCCGTCGGAAGTAAAAACCGGACAGCCGTTATTTGTGAGATAGTTGGCAATGAGTTTTCCGTCGGCATTTCCTCTAACTAGGATGGCTATGTCTGAATAGTCGAACCCGCGCTTACCAAGTTCTTTGATCCGCTCAAGGGTTTTCTCACAGGCCAGAGCTTTAAAGTCACCGGCGTCCTCCCCTTCAATTACATCTATTATGACTTCGCCAAGCTCTTCTTTTGTTGCTTTTTGGTGCACCCGGTTACTCAAATAAACGTTTTGGTGCGTTCTGCTTCTTTTGTTGCTGTTTGGTGCACCCGATTACTCAAATAAACGTTTTGGTGCCCCTCTAGCCCAAGCTCACTGGACATTGCGGCAAACAATTTGTTGTTAAAATCCACAATGGCGCCGTAGGTTCTATAATTCTTTTCTAGGCGCAGTGTTTCTCTTTTATATTGTTCAAACCCACCTGCTTTATTGATGGGATGCTCATTATCAACAAGAGCCATGAACTGCTCGGCCTTCCCTCCGCGCCATCGGTAAATACTTTGCTTAGCGTCTCCAACAATAAGTGCAGAATTTTTGAACTCATCTTTTGTTAAGGTGTGCTCAATCAATGGGTGGAGGTTTGTGAATTGAATCTGTGAGGTATCTTGGAATTCGTCAATATAAAAGTGCCAATATTTTTCACCTAATCGAGCATATATAAAACCTGCAGGCTCATGGTCAAGTTCTTTGTATATGAGCTTATTAAAGGAGCTCAAAGGCATGGTGTTTTGGCTTTTCTGTAGGTCGTCAAACTTTTGAAGCAGCGCCTTTATTGCCGCTAACCGTTGCAATTTCACTGCGGCCAGCTTCAGGGCCAACAGCTTGCGCTTATTTTTTGATTCAAAACGCTTGGCCTTGTTTAAAAAGTCTTCCCAAACCTGCCCGTTTTTTTTGACATAAGATTTCCAAACACTGTCAACAGCAGATAGCGGGTTTTTTGTAAGGTTTTGCCATTTATCAAGGATGTGATTTTTCACATGTTTATATTGCACAATTGAGCCCTCTAGTCCATGTTCTTCAATTAATGTGCGCGCTTCATTAGACAGGCCCTTTCCTTCATTAGAGATGGCTTCAATTTGCCGCTTTAGCTCAAGCTCAACGCTAATAAGCCTTTCTGGCGGAGGGAGTTTTTCTAGATATTGCCAATTATCTTCTTCAAAGCTGTCCTTTCCTTCCTTTTTAAGGTGATAGTCGGGATTATAACTTTCATCACGAGCCATTCTTTCATGTACCAGCGCCACCATGGCCTTTTTCAGGTCGGAACGATCACCTAGTGAACTGTATAGCCCCTCAAGAGCTTCGGCAACCATGGCGTCTAAATCTAGGCGCACTTCAAAATTATCCTCTAAGTTTAGGTCTTTTGTAAAGGTGCGAACAAGCCGGTGTGTAAATTGGTCAATTGTGCCAACGTTGAGCGTTGAATAATTATGAAGCATGTGCTTGGCGGTAGAAGCCGCTCGGCTTTGTAACTCATTTGCGTCTAATTCTAAAGCTTCCCAAATAGGCCTAAAGAACGGGTCTTTCTGCGGCTCGTCACTTTTGCTAAAGACCAGTAAATGTTCTAGCAAACGAGTTTTCATTTCGTCCGCCGCGTTATTGGTAAAAGTAATGGCTAGTATTTTTTGGTAGGCGTACTCTGTTTTTGGGTGCTTCAAAGCACTCATGAGAATATGCTGCACAAGGGTGTATGTTTTTCCCGACCCCGCAGATGCGTCCAGCACCAAAAAAGGAGCTTTAGCGGTTAAAGGTGAATCTGACTGAACGCTTTTAGACATAGCCTTAATTTAAGCGTTTATATTCATTTGGAGTCATTCCTGTCAATTCTTTAAATATGCTGTGAAAGCTTGATTTAGAATTGAAACCTGACCTTTCTGCTAATGCGAACAAGGTATATTTATCGCCATCTTTATTAATCAATTCCTTGACCTTATCGACCCTTAAAGAGTTAATGTATCCATAAAAGCTCTTTGTAGTGGATGCTTTGATCTTATTTGACAAACACCTGTTTGATGTGCCTAAGATTCGAGACAATTCTGTTAATGTTAAATCACGAATCGTAAAAAGCTCTTGATCTACAATTGTTTTATGGTATGTTTCAAAATCCTTTAGATCTGTACATGGAGATTTTAATTTATCACTAGGTGGACGATGTTTAGTAAATATTTTTGTCGTTGAGTTAATGGTTTTAATCCCAAGCAAAAGGACTTGTCCTAACAAAGAAACATTACTCAATATAGGAGCGCTTTGAAATTCGAAGAAAATCCCAGCTAGTATTGAAATATGCTGAGCCATTAGCAAACCAATGAGCAACAGTACCCATCTCAAAGATTTATCATTAGTGGATGAAAAATTTTCTAAAAGAAGTTCGTGATAATTCCATATTGTCCGTGAGATATTAAAGATCAGCCCTAAGGAGATAAAATAGCATACTAGGTAAATCACACCGAACCCTTCCCATAAATCAAAGAGGTACGGGAGTACAGAGTGCAGAACACCGGCAATCAATAGGGCCCAGTATTTATTTTGGATTCTATTCAACTTGCTATAAGCGACAAAAGTTGTTATTAGAGGCAGCTGCAATGAAAGGTCTAGGTTTACATCGCCTAAACTAATCGTTCCCCAAATACAGAGCAGATATGTAACAACAATTACTGAAGAAACCGTATTTAGATTTCTCGAAAACAAAACAAAACAAATGGTCGTAATGGCGGAATTAACGACGAAAGTCTCGAGTAGCTCGTGCACAGAACAATAACTTGCTTTAATTATAAATTTAAGGTTTGACACCAATCTCTAAGCGCTTGACGATCTGCATTAGAAATTGAGCTGTGGTCAAAGTCTGTGGCGTTTTTAAAGGGCGGCGGCATAACTAATTCATCAAGAGGGTAGTTTTCGAAGTGTTGCGTACACTGAGGCTTATGGCATGATGTACACGAGTTTTGTATAGATGTAGTATGTGGTTGTGAAAACTCTTGGCCGATTATAGAGTAAGGACCGTTACCAGTCAATGGAACCAATAGTTCAGAGGTGTCGTTTGGATTTCTTAGTTGATCAACCGCTGGAGTATGCAAGAATGGACTTGCCATGTGACAGTTTTGACATTTGTCCTGTGCTACTATAGATGGAGACATCCACCCATAATTATAATTGGCGTCATTCACGGCAGGAGGATTGTTGTTGTCTTGTCCATCAAGTATGGAGAAGAAGCACGTTTCTCCGGTGGAATATTTGTGCCCAATTACACCTAGGCCCCCGTCCCTACAAAATGTGATAAAAACAACATCGCTATTTTCCGATCCGTCGGTATTAAGCCCAGAATAACGCCCCACTTTATTGCCTGTTTGACAAGCCAAGCCGAATGCCCAAGGACAATCACAATCGTCTGGATTGGTGCTTCCATTGCCGCCCTCTGCAGTCGGCCCAAAAGTAACCGGGGTTCCGTTTTTGGTGGTCGGCACTTCAATGGCATCAGCACAACTAAAATTGGG
>PXYR01000204.1 GCA_003023665.1 Bacteroidota bacterium | reverse complement strand
TTGAAGAACTATGGAATGCAGATATAGAGTTGACCTATGCGGATAGAAATTTTAATGTTCTTGTTTTTGATTTAACCAATTCAGGAGATGTTTTTGTCCTAAGTGCTTTTGATGATAGGTTCGGGATTGCACGAACGACGGGAAAAAATATTGAGTACAAACTATTGAGAATTGGTTCTGGAGAGGAAAATCAAATTACAGAATTTAATCTCGGTCTTGAAAATGTTGCTGTACAGTCTGTAGGTATAGATTGTGATTTGAAGGGAGATGAAATGGCCGTTTCTGGTTTTTATGGGAATAGGAATATGTCCGATATGAATGGAGCTTTTTATATTTCACTAAATCAAAAAACAGGCGAATTAGTTAGTTCAAACATGGATCCGTTTTCTGAGGGGTTTATTTCTCAGTTTAATCGATTCCGTGCAAAAAGAGGACGCGGAATACGACGTGACTTTGTATTCAGACAATTTTTACCTAGACCGGATGGGGGAGTATATGCAATTGCAGAAGATTATGAGGTTCGTGTGGTTACGCAACAAACTGGTAGGGGAGTAACCACAACAACCTATTATTACCATTACAATGACATTATTGTCCTGAGTATTGATAAAGAAGGAGAGGTGGATTGGTATGCACATATACCTAAGCGGCAAACCTCTGTAAATGATGGCGGTTTATACTTGGGGTATACCTTCACTGTAAATGATGATGGATTACATTTTGTGTATAATGACCATAAGAAAAATGCTAAACGTTGGGGTAAAAAATCGTTACGGCCGGTAACCAATGCAAAGAACGGTACGCTAGTGATGGTAAGTTTATCTCATGATGCGCAAATGACGTATACGGTATTGAACAGGAATAAGCGGGAAAAATTCCGAGTAACTCCCAAGTATTCACGTTCGGCAAATGACGGTTATGACGGTGCTGTTTTGTTGTCTTTACGTGGTTCTCGCATACGCTTTGGGAATCTTTATTTTGAATAATAAATGAGAATACATTTTATTGCTATTGGTGGTTCTGCAATGCATAATCTGGCCATTGCGCTTCATAATTCTGGCCATACAGTTACAGGTTCGGACGATCAGATTTTTGAGCCTTCTTATTCCAGGCTTAAAGACAAGGGGTTGTTACCGGAAAAGGAAGGATGGCAAGCAAGTCATATAGTCAAAGAATTGGATGCGATTATTCTAGGAATGCATGCTAGGAAGGATAATCCCGAGCTTGTTCGCGGACAGGAGCTAGGTATAAACATCTTCAGCTATCCTGAATTTTTATACGAGGTAAGTAAGGATATGACACGAGTAGTCATTGCTGGTTCCCACGGAAAGACAACTACAACTGCAATGGTGCTTCATGCCATGCAATATGCGGATCGATCAACCAATTACATGGTGGGTGCACAGCTTGAGGGCTTTGACTGCATGGTGGAGTTGGAAAGTGGTTCAGAATTTATGGTAATGGAGGGCGATGAGTACCTGAGTTCACCAATAGATTTAAGACCAAAATTTCATCTTTACCGGCCAAATATTACGGTCATCACAGGAATTGCATGGGATCATATCAATGTGTTTCCAACATTTGATTCTTACGTGGAACAATTTAAAATGTACGTAGATACCATTGAGCCTGGTGGAGCCTTGATATATAACCAAGACGATGAAGTTCTCAAAGAATTGGTTGAAAGTAGTGATGCTCCTGTAAAGCGTTTCCCCTATTCCATACCCACCCACTTCATTGAGGAGGGGACCACATTTATTGAAACATTGGAGGGTAATATGCCGCTTCAAATATTTGGAAAGCACAACCTAAGCAATCTAGAGGCAGCCCGTTGGATATGCCTAGAAATGGGACTTCAAGAAGATGAGTTTTATGATGCTATCTCCAGTTTTAAAGGTGCCCAAAATAGAATGGAACGCATTGGAGGACAACATGTTCCTGTATTTAGAGATTTTGCACATGCACCTTCAAAAGTAAAAGCAGCAGTTGCCGCATTGGCGGAACAATACGGTAGGGTTAGGGCGGTATTAGAATTGCATACGTTCAGTAGCTTGAATCCTGATTTTTTACCCCTTTATGACGGCGTGTTGGCACCTGCGGAAGAAAAGTGGGTGTATTATTCGCCTCAAGCAGTTGCACACAAAAAATTACCTGCGCTCAGTAGCGAAGATGTTCGTTCAGCCTTTGGTGAAGGAGTTAGGGTGTTTAATGACCAAAAAGAGTTACAGGAAGCCTTGCGGAACACAGGCGAAAATAATGCTGTTGTGATGATGAGTAGTGGTAATTTTTCGGGGTTAAATTTTGATGAACTCTTCGCTTCATATTAATCAGTAAATTTGCTGCATGAGCAAAAGAGAAATCATAGACTCAAGGGAGCTAAACATTGCCTTAAATAGGTTGTGTTGTAAGCTAATTGAGAATCATGGTGATTTTTCAAATTCTATTCTCATTGGGCTTCAGCCAAGAGGTGCACAGGTACTTCAAAGAATCGTTCAACTCTTAGAGAATGAATACAAAGTAGAAGGTATCCGTACGGGATTATTGGATATTACATTCTACAGAGATGATTTCAGAAGAAGAGAAGGCCATTTACAACCGAATAAAACCAAAATTGATTTTCTAGTGGAGGATCAAAAAGTAGTTTTCATTGATGACGTGTTGTATACGGGAAGAAGCGTTCGTGCTGCCAT
>PXYR01000052.1 GCA_003023665.1 Bacteroidota bacterium | reverse complement strand
CTGCGTGGCGGTAATATTAGCTTGTTCAGCTCGTAAACCCAACTGAAAACCCCAAGGACCTTTTTTGAATCCATAATTAGAATATATCGCGAGGATGTCCTCTCCGTAAAGGAATTCATTCTCACTATCTAGTAAGTATGTTTCTGTACCGTTCCAAATATCAATGTTGGTACGGTTGAAACCGTCAAGATCTTCACGTGTAATGATTTTCGCACCCGCCTCAAACTTTCGGTCTTTATTCCACTTCTTGGTGTAATCTAAAATCCCATTAAACTCCCATTGCTCACCAAAGCTATTGGTCCGATACTTATCTGACGGTAGTTTGATCGAGTTGGTTAGGGTATCTTGGGTAAATTCAAGAACATCATCTCTTGATCCGTCAGTATAGGACATACGCACGTTGAGCTCTTCACCCTTTTTTGGCTTATAGTCGTAAATGATGTCATAACTATTGTTCCATCTGCTGCCTTGTCTATCACTAAATTGAGTTAGCGTATAATCTAAAAAAGGTGTTGTCCAATCCGTATTATTATCACTTACACGAGGTCGCAATCCTTGATTAATTGTGCCTTGTATTGTGAAAACATGTTTGTTTCCAGGAGACCAGTCTATTCCTGCTTTGATGTTATTTCCATTTCTACCACCATATCCATCAACGACTTGATAAAAGCTCAAGGTATCTTCACCTAAGAAGTTGTCGCGTCTCGACCAAGAGGAGCGCGGATAACGACCAGAACTGTGCCCAGCATTAAAGAAAAAGTTTAAATCCTCGACTTTGTAATTAAGATTGATACCGGCACGAAATCTATCAGCACCACTGTAAGATGAATTGACAGATCCATTCAAACCTTGAAGCGCCGATTTTTTAAGCACAATATTTATCATCCCCGCAGTTCCATCTGGATCATATTTTGCAGACGGGTTGGTCATTACCTCAACTTTCTCAACACTATTGGCAGGGAGACTCTGAAGTAATGCGCTCAAATCTTCACCCGTAAATCGAGACGGTCTGCCATCAATCATAATACGAACCGCAGAAGAGCCGCGAAGCGTGATGTTCCCATCAACGTCAAGTTCTACTGCAGGAATATTTTCAAGAATATCTGTGGCTGAGCCTGTTTTTGACAAAATGAGTTTTGACGGATCGTAGACTTTCCTGTCTATTTCGTTTGTCATGAATTCCCGCTCTGCTTCTACAGTAACTTCGTTGAGTTCAACACCGGAACTCTGCAAACCAATCTTTCCAAGGTCTATTTCAATACCTTCTCTACCCAATCGGACTTCTTGCGCTTTGGTCTTGTATCCCACATAGGCAAACTCCACTTGATTTGGCCCCAGGGTAATGGATTCTATTTTAAATCGGCCTTTATCATCTGTCATCCCACCAGTAACCAGTTCCTCGCTCATTGTGTGAGTGATTTTCACCGCTGCGAATGGCAATGGCTCTTTGGTATCTGTATCTATTAAAGTTCCTGTTAGAACACCTATTTTGGGTAGTTGGGTGGCGTCAAATTTTCCTCTATTACCTGGTTGCTGTGCGTAAGAGGTTGTGCTTAGGAAAAGTCCTAAGGCTATGGTTAAAATTCTTTTCATCTATGCTATGAGAGGTATGGTAATACAAGGTTTAACTCGATTCTTCACTTTTTGTGCGAAACGGGACGCGAAAATAACTCAATCACCTTCACATTAACACACAAAAAAATGTGAAAAAGGCAAATGATTAGTGCGAAAACTTCTTCTTCACTTTAATTCCTGACAAGACTATCTGCAACAGTAAAAAGTGCAATGCTGCAAAAACTTGGAAAAACAAAACGTGCATATAAGGAAAGGCATCGCTTTGAACTATGAGCGGATTGTCTACTATAGGGGGCTCCATCAAGTACATATAATTTCCTCCCGTAATTAAGTTGATTACCAATGCTAAAAGGGCAAGAAGCTGAATTCGTCCAAAAGTTCGGATCCAAGCCCCTTTTTGAAGCTGTTCTTTGTGCACGAATATGATATAAAATCCTATGGCAATAATTGATGCATGATTGAAGTAATAATCAAAGACATAGACCGGATGCAGACCGTGTGTAAATTCTGGAGTGATAAAGCTTTGAAGACCACCTGCTATTCCCATGAATGTTACCATCTCTCCCATCCATCTCTTGCGCGTAAATAAATAGCCAATAGCAAGAAGTCTTGAAAAGCCACACATATGGCAAAGTAGGCTTGTAGCCCATGAAGCCTCCCCACGAAAAATACTGAGCACAGTCATAGTGACATAAGACACTGAGAGCAAGACTGCCCACCCCTTCTCAAAATTACTTCTGCTACGAACGCTCGTATTATTTCCTATAAATATGGGCACAAAAATCATGAAGAGGACTACACCCCAGCCAATGAAGTATAGGGGATTGTCAGGGGTAATCGCGACATGAAGTTCCATTTAGTTTTTGTTTTGCAGGTTTTGTTCGATTAGACTCTAATACATTTAGAATCAATTGTTTTGCTAAAAATAAAAAAGGCGCCCTAATTAGGACGCCTCTTTTCGCTCAATTAATCTGCTAAACTTTAGTTATTACCTAGTATTAAAGGCAGCCCTTCACCGCCACCGCCTACAACAATAACTTTTGAATTTGGACTTTCAGCTAATCTTAGCGTAGCCTCAATTCCTTTGTCTTTTAATACTTTATCTGTAAGAGATTGACTCAAGATTCTATTCGCAGCAGCCTTACCTTCTGCCTCAATACGCTGACGCTCAGCTTCTTTTTCTGCTCTGGTAAGACGGAACTCATATTCAAGAGAACTCTGCTCCTGTTCGAGTTTACGTTCAATTGCTTGTTTTAGTTTTTCAGGAAGACCTACATCGCGAATGAGCACCGCGTCTAGTTCTATGTTTTTCTCTTGGATTCTATTTGCTGCTAAATCAAATATTTCCGTCTGAATACTATCACGCTTAGAACTGTAAAGTTCCTCTGGTAGATATTTACCAATTACTTCACGGGTTGCCGAACGTATTTCAGGAATGACAATGCGCTCGTGGTAGTTTTCACCAACGTTATTGTGCAAGTAACCTATGTTTTCTTGAATGGGACGGTAACGGTAGGATAATTCTGTTCGAATGGTAAGTCCATTCGCGCTCAAAACCTCCATAACGGATCGATCCTCTTGAATACGCGTTGAATAAATAAACATTTTATTCCAAGGCGCGATAATTTTCAACCCTTGGCCAAAAACTTTGTCTTCATTCAATCCGGAAAATAAATCGTATTGAATTCCAGCCTCACCGGCATCTATTTTTACAAAGAGTCTGGAGGAAAATATTAAAATAAATAGGAAGGCTCCAAAGGCAGGAATCAACCACTTGGGAAATTGTGCATTCATGAATTATAATTTTTGTTTCAAACGGAAATGTACAAATATGAGTCCATTAACTGCTTAAAAAGGAAAATTTGGACATAGTGTCATATTATGTGGTAAAAAACACAATACCATCAAGAGAAACTTATCCGTATCAGTATTTTTGATTCTACTTTACAAGCATGCTGTTTAATTCTATAGACTTTGCCATTTTTCTGCCATTAGTGTTTGGTGCATTTTGGCTATTACCCAACAGAAGCGGTTGGCAAAACAGCACATTGCTGTTGGCTAGTTTGGTTTTTTATGGTTGGTGGGATTACAGATTCTTGTCTTTAATTCTATTTTCTACCATTGTAGATTTTACAATTGGTCAGCAGATTCATAGAACAAATGCTCAGGGTAAAAGAAAAATGCTTTTGGGAATAAGCCTTTTTACTAACCTCGGTCTATTGGGTTTCTTTAAGTATTTCAATTTTTTCCAAAACAGCTTTATCCAAGCGTTTACCTTTTTTGGGCACGATTTGGAAGGGTTTAGCTTAACTATAATTCTACCCGTTGGAATATCTTTTTATACATTCCAAACGCTCAGCTATACTATTGACGTGTATAGGAAGGAGATGACACCAGTACGTAAATTCATAGATTTTGCAACTTTTGTAACCTTCTTTCCGCAGCTTGTCGCAGGGCCAATAGAGCGTGCAAAGAAAATAATTCCACAACTACAAGCGTCAAGGGTATTTGATTATCAACAGGCTAAATCAGGGCTTCACCTTATCATCTTTGGACTCTTTAGGAAGATCGTAATCGCAGATAATCTGGGTATATACGTGGACCGAATCTGGCAATACCCGAATGCGATTACTCCTTACATGGTTGTTCTTGCATCTGTTTTTTTCAGCGTTCAGATCTACATGGATTTCTCTGGTTACAGCCGTATCGCTAGAGGTGTGGCTCAACTTTTTGGTATTAAGTTGATGGTGAATTTTAATTACCCGTATAAATCCACTTCTTTCTCAGAGTTCTGGTCTCGTTGGCATATTAGCTTAAGCACCTGGTTCCGCGATTATCTCTACATTCCGCTAGGCGGAAATAGAAGAGGACCAAAACGTACACTAATTAATCTATGCCTTGTCTTTACAATAAGCGGGCTTTGGCATGGTGCTGATTGGAGCTTTGTACTTTGGGGGTTCATGCATTTTTTACTGCTCACATCTGAACGCTTTATAAAACTCCCTAAGACCAAGATGATGCATTTTCTAAAATGGGTAAACGTATTGTTTATGGTCAATCTTACTTGGATTTTATTTAGAGCAGATACCATAGCGAACGCTTGGGTTTTTATTCGCCAACTATTCAAATATCAGCCTTTACTTGGCTACGACGCTTTAACCTTCCAAAGCCCATTTTTATTGGCACTTAATTTATTCCTTGTGCTTTCGCTGCCGCTATTATTAATGATTGAGCGAAGGTTTTATGATTTCAAAATCTGGCAACAGAACGTCTTACTCATTGGCCTACTCCTATTCACGAGCATGTTTCTAACTACTGGCGAAACGTTTATTTATTTTCAATTCTAAATGATGCGCAAGTTTCTAATATATGTTCTTTTTATTGCTGGGTCGAGTTGGGCGCTAAGCAGCGTAATTGCCTGGTCATTTGAAACCTTATTTCTAGCAAAAACAGAAAGCCAAGTGAATTACAAGCTAAGTCGCTTTTATGATTTCAATGACGATGTGCTTTTTTTGGGCTCTTCACGAGCGGAACAAAGTTTTATGGTAGATACTATTTTTAAAGGGGATCATGCTTATAATTATGGCCTAGTTGGTACAGGGAATTGGCTTTGGCCAAAATTACTTGAGGATGCCGTTGCAAATGATAAACCGGAACTTATACTAATTAATGTAGACCCTGATTCTCTTGACCACGGTACCGAATGGAACATGTCCTACTATTTGGATGTTCCTCACCATTCAACCGTATTTAGCGCTTTAAAATTTACCACTAGAAGAAGAATTAGGTTTTTTCCATTTAAATATTTTGGACAGTATATAGAGCTTTTTAGGACAGGAATAAAGCAATGGAAAAATTCTACATCTTACGATAACAAAGGGACTAATATCTCCATCAAACCGCCCAATCCAGCCTCTTTTTTTAATCAGGATATGGCCAAGGATAGCGTACTTCTTTGTAAGGAAGACGACCTACAGATATTGAGCGAAATCCTTTTAAAGAACAATCAGGATATGGTAGTTTTTATCAAACTTCCTAGCTATCAAGAAAAAGGCTACAAAATTTTCTTTAATCAGCTTGAGCATCGATTAGAAGGAGTGGCTTTTACCTATTTTTTAGACTATACCGGTGAATTGTCAAACAAATCCAATTGGAACGATCATCTTCACCTGAATTTAGATGGTGCAACAAAATTTAGCAAGATGCTGCGGCGGGATTTACAATTAGCTGCAGATTCCAATTTGATTCATATCCCTTCTTCCGTTCAGTTTCATTCGTTTAATTAAAAAGCTCGCCTAGTACCGCAATAGTTTTGAAATTACCAAAGCCCTCATAGTGTAGATTCATGAATTGAAGAAGCCCGTCAAAGAGGTCGTTTCGGTCCTTTTTAGACATGCTTAGAGGCCCCTCAAAACCCCAGCTCATGGCTTTAATGAAATTTGCAGTGGTGTTTTGATCAAGATAAGGATGCAATACAGAAGGATGGCTTAAAAATTGGCCGTCTTGTAGATCAAAATAATCACCCATTTTCGCTTGGTTCACATCTGGTGAAAATCCCAGATACAGTGAAAGCTTGGACCAGATACTTAAATGAAATGCGGGAGGTACATTTTCAAGGGTATCAAGGGCTAAACAAGCGGATCGAACAAAATTGAATTTCTCTATATTTTCTGTTTCTTCTTTAAGTACTTTTCCAAAGAGTTCCGCTAGAAATAGGGCTATCGCATTACGAACTGCGTCATAAGGAATGGAGGTATACGTCAAGTCCATCTTTGCTTCCTTAATACGATCGAGCTTATCATTGCCCTTGTGCGTGTGGATAATTTCTAGCAAGGTAAGCGGCAAGAGCATGGATGACCGCACCGCTGATTTCTTGGAAGAAACTGAATTAATCAACACTGAAATAAGGCCAAATTGATCGGTATACAAGCGAACTATTCTTGAAGTATCTCCATATTTGATGGCGCTCAAAACAATTGCTTTACTCGAGTAGTATTGGGCCATGTTAATCCAATGAATTAGAAACCAACTCCTTAATTTTCAAATTCCGATACCAAACTTTATCTCC
This sequence comes from Bacteroidota bacterium, assembly GCA_003023665.1. GTDB lineage: Bacteria > Bacteroidota > Bacteroidia > Flavobacteriales > Schleiferiaceae > UBA10364. Next base: position 4,639 of record PXYR01000052.1, on the reverse strand, counting down.
GTGGTCTTGTAATGCAATACCACCTCTGGTGTAGGTGCCGTAACCTGACCATTCGTGAAACTTAGATGCAGCCACGTCAGCACGCCATTGCGCATTAAACAGTTGCCGATCTACTGTAACAACGCCATTAAGAATTTGAGTAAGGTGCCCGTCCTTTACAACAATCTCGAATTGATTCCATTCTCCAGCATTCTTTGCTGCATCACTAGGTCCAGCATTAATATCATACAAATCACCCGCCCGGTGTTTATGAATTGCCGCATCAGGGTGGCCAGGACTATTATCTGTTCCATTGTCTAAAACCTGCATCTCCAACCCGGTCATCCAACAGTATGGATAAATTGCCGTATCCTCATGAACCAAATAGATTATCCCCGAATTTCCTTGAGGAGTAATTTTCCATTCACCTTTCATGTGAAAGTTCTCAAAAACACGAATGGTCCCGTCAAAATTTTGATAAACGATATCACCTCCGCCTTTCGTTTGCCAATCGTCCATCTCACCTGCGTTTAGGTGAAGAGCATGGTCTTGTATAACCCATGCACTACCTAGTGCACTATCACCGTACTTTCGGAAATTCCCTGTGCATTGGCCGTCAAACATAAGTTCCCATCCGTTTATTATTTCTTCCTCTGTAATAGTGTTGTGCTTTCCAGATTGAACAGAAAGCTCGTCAGACTCATTGGGCGTTTCAACAGACGTATTGCAAGCAATTAACAGAATGGCGGTAAAAGACAATAGACATCTCATTGTTTCAGGTAATTAAGTATTTCTTGATTTTCTAAAATTTCCTTTGTTGGAAGGAATAGTGCAGATTTTAAAATCCCCTTTGCTAATTGTTCAGAGGTAATACTAAACTTTGGCCCCATAGCCTTCCATAAAGGATACAATAGTCTAGAAACCCTGTAAGAGAAATTTGGCTCTACGCGCTTTTCAACGGGGTAAATATAGCCGGGCCTGAATGTGAAGAAAGAGCCGTTATAAAGTTGACTTAAGAGGTTTTCCGCTTGCCCCTTATCTTTTGCAAACATCATTCGTGACTCCTCTGAACGGTCTGCCCCTTGTCCAGAGAGCAAACTGAAACATCCATTTGGATTGGCCAGCAGATGTTTCTTTGCCAATTCAACAGGGTAATCTACCGTTATTTGACGAAAAACATCACGCTTTACAGCACCCGTATACACTCCAACGCAAAACAATACATGGTCTATGGAAGGTAATTCTTTAAGCATTGAAACGGGAAATTGCGTAAACACGGGACTCAGAAATTCCTGCATTTTTTCATGCTCAAAATCAACGGAACTTCTGCCATACACAATAACCTTAGAGATGGATTTAGATGCTAACGCGTCTTTTAACACTAGGCTGCCTACCATTCCGGTGGCTCCGGTAATGAGAACCGTCTTATTCATCCAATCCAAGAGCTTTTCTATTGGAAGAAGAATCTACATCCGTTGCAGCGAAATCATCAAAGGAACGTGAGGTTGTAGGTATAATCCAGTTGGCTATTCGCTCGGCTCCTTCTTTTGCGCCAACTAACGAATCTTTAAGGCAACACTCCCATTCCAATACCGCCCAACCCTCGTAATTGTATTGTGCCAGCTTAGAGAAAATCGAAGTAAAGTCAATCTGACCATCGCCCACAGAACGAAACCTACCCGCACGCTCCAACCATGGTAAGTATCCTCCATAAGCTCCTGTACGCGCATTTGGGTTAAATTCCGCATCCTTCACATGAAAGGCCTTTATACGTTCGTGGTAGAGGTCAATAAATCCCAAGTAGTCCATGCCTTGTAAGATGAGATGCGAAGGATCATAAAGCATGTTCGCTCGACCATGATTACCAACCTCATCTAAAAATTTTTCAAAAGTTGCGCCGTCGTGAAGGTCTTCTCCTGGATGAATCTCAAAGGCAATATCAACCCCACAATCTTCAAAATGATTAAGTATGGGCATCCAGCGCTTACCCAACTCCTTAAATGCTTCTTCCACCAATCCAGACGGCCGCTGTGGCCAAGGATAAAAATAGGGCCAGGCAAGTGCACCTGAAAACGTTGGGTGTGCATTTAGACCAAGGCGACGAGATGCTGTTCCCGCCAATTTTAATTGATTCACAGCCCATGCAGTACGTGCCCGACTATTGCCTTGAACCGTGGCAGGAGCAAATGCATCAAATTGAGCATCATAAGCAGGATGTACTGCTACTAATTGGCCTTGCAGATGAGTGCTTAATTCTGTAATCTCTATTCCGTATTCTAACGCCACGCCCTTTAGCTCATCCGCTGCATCCTGATTTAAAGCTACATTTTCAAGGTCTATCAATCGCGTATCCCAAGATGGAATTTGTATCCCTTTATATCCCAAACCAGAAGCCCAATCGCAAATGCTTGACCAAGAATTAAATGGTGCGGAATCGTCCGCAAATTGAGCCACAAAAATGGCCGGTCCTTTCAGCGTTTTCATAATGCTGTATATTTTTCGTTACCTGCATTGTTTTTAACAATAGCCTCTATGAATTTCATGCCTCTAACTCCGTCTTCAATTCCAGGGTAATCTAGATGTATGTTTCTTGTGTTTCCGCTTTCTAAGGAGCGAATATGTGACGCAAAATTCCTGTATAAATTGGCAAATGCTTCTAAATATCCTTCAGGGTGGCCTGGTGGCACTCTATGATGTGCTAAACTAAATTCTGAAGTCCCAGCTCCAGCTGTTCGGAGAAGCTGTACCGGGGCGTCCAAAGGCATTACAGTTAAAGTATTGTTGTCTTTCTGTTCCCAACAAAGACCGCCATTCTCTCCGTATACTCGGATTTTAAGATTATTCTCCTCACCTGCAGCAACTTGAGTTGACATCAACACCCCTGTTGCGCCCTCTGCTGTTTTAAATAACACAGCGCCGTCGTCATCCAATGCTCGAGAGGCAACCACGATATTTAATTGCGCACAGACTTCCGTGATTTTATGACCGCTAACGTATTCTGCTAAGTTAAAAGCGTGTGTACCAATATCCCCCATTGCCCCTACTTTTCCTGATTTGGAAGGATCTGTTCTCCATGATGCTTGGGTATGACCCTCGCTTTCCAAAAGTGTTGAAAGCCATCCTTGCGGATATTCTACATAGATTTTCCTGACTTTTCCTAAAGCACCGCTAGCCACTTGAAATTTGGCTTCTTTAACCATTGGATACCCGGTATAGGTATGAGTTAAACAAAACAACCCTTTTGATTCTTCAACAGCATGTTGTATTGCGTGAGCCTCATCTAAAGAAGTGCATAACGGTTTATCTAAAACAACGTGGAAACCAGCATTTAGCGCAGCTATAGTTGGAGCGGCATGCAAGTGATTAGGGGTTGTGATTACAATAACTTGCACTTTTTTATCCTCAGGAAGTATGGACTCCTTGTCTATTAACTCTCTCCAATTTTGATACGCCCGATCTTCGGAAATTCCCAATTCTCTTGCCGTTTCCAAACACTTTTCATGCGTTGAAGAGAATGCGCCAGCTACCATTTCATAGTGACCATCCATTCGCAAAGCAATACGATGCACAGCACCTATAAATGAACCTGGCCCTCCACCTATCATTGCGACTCTCAACTTGCCTTTCATGCCTGAAACTTTTTAGTTAATGCAAAGTAGCGGAAAATGTGCAATTCAAACTCATTTAAGATTGAATGAATTAGCCACAGGGTAAAAGGTGAGACAAAAGGTATACACCGCAAATCGAGTAAGGGTTAAATGGTGTTTTCTTAAAATGTATATTGTACACTTGAAACGTAAACACTCGAACAAAATCATGTCAAACGCAACAAATAGACGCGCCCTTTTCGTGGCGAGTTGTGCCAGCCTTTTGGTTACTAGTTTAAGTTTTGGAATCCGAGCAGGGATATTAAACGATTTAGGAGTAGAGTTTGAATTAAGCACCAGCGAATTAAGTCGAATCGCCGCCACTGCCTTTTGGGGATTTCCTGTTTCCATGATTATTGGCGGTGCTATTGTAGATAAAGTGGGGATGAAAAACCTGATGCGGCTTGCCTACCTAGGGCATTTCGCAGGAATTCTTCTGACCATCTTTGCGGGTGGTTTTTGGTCATTATGGACTTCTACATTGCTCATTGGCTTGGCCAACGGCATGGTTGAAGCGGTTTGCAATCCGTTGGTAGCATCCGTTTATCCCGAAGAAAAGACGACTAAACTCAACCAATTCCATCTATGGTTCCCTGGAGGTATTGTGATTGGATCATTGGTGGCTTTCGCGTTTGGAAAAATTGGTCTTAATTGGCAATGGATGATGGCGGTCATGCTTCTGCCAACCGTTTGGTATGCCATTCAGATGGAACGATTAGAATTTCCTGTTACCGAACGAATAGCAAATAAGGTTTCAGATAAAGAAATGTATTCAGCATTGTTAAACCCGCTGTTCTTAATAATTACGGTTGCTATGCTTGGTACTGCCACTGCTGAGCTCTTCATTAATCAATGGGTTGATGTATTACTTAGAAGTGTAAGTAACAATGCTATTTTAATACTACTTATTACTTCAGGGGTCATGACACTGGGACGCGGCATGGCAGCCCCTGTCGTAAGTCGTTTTTCAACTACAGGAATGCTTCTTTTTAGTGCAGTGTTCACTACTATTG
>PXYR01000203.1 GCA_003023665.1 Bacteroidota bacterium | reverse complement strand
TTGAAAATACTTTACGCATTTCAGGGCACGGGGAATGGGCATGTAGCTCGAGCAAGAGATTTGGTGCCAAGATTCAAAAAATATGCAGATGTGGATGTCCTTGTTGCGGGCACGCAAAGCGATTTAGATTTAGGTTTAAATATCACATATTGTTTGCACGGCTTAACCATGGTTTACAATAAAAAAGGGGCCGTAAGCTATTGGCAAAGTGCATTGCAGAATAAACCTTTTCGCTTCATTAGAGATGTTTTCAACTTACCTGTTAAGAAATATGACGCCGTCATTGTAGATTTTGAAGCAGTCACTTCTTACGCTTGTTTAATTCGGGGTGTTAAATCATTACAATTAAGTCATCAAGCAGCCTATTGGTCCAAACGGACACCACGCCCAGAAAGAAGAATATGGCATTGGGAATTCGTAATCGCATATATGTCGCCTTCTAAATTTAGATTGGGATTTCATTTTAGTAGGTATGACGATTTTATTTTACCACCTATTATAAGAAGGGAAATACGCGGTACCGCTCTAGAGAACAAAGGGCATTACACAGTTTATTTACCTTCTTACCATCCGGAAGAAATTGTTTCATTTGTTAATCAATTCCAAAGTCATCGGTTCCACATTTTTGCCCGTGTTCAAGAATCCTATCAAGCAGGAAATGCCAGCGTTCAGACTATAGGGGTAAATGCATACTTAGAAAGTTTTCGCACTTGTGAAGGTTTAATTTGCGGAGCAGGATTTGAGGCCCCTTCAGAAGCTATTTATTGCGGTAAAAAGCTATTAATAAGTCCAATTAAAGATCAATACGAGCAGGCTGCTAATGCCAAGGGTGCTCAGTTATTAGGAATTGATGTATTTGAATCTTTGGATGCAGACGGGGCAATTATTTGGAGTAAATTCTTGTCTTCTAAAGATGCTGTTAGAATGGAGTATCCGGACTACGCAGAGGCCTTGGTTAAGCGCATTGTTAAAAACGTAGAAGAGGGTAACGAATATGATGATATTTCCTCTTTAGAAGTTTGGTAAATAGCTTACATTTGCCCGTTCAATGATGTCCAAGAGAATATACATATTTTTTGTAGCAGCCTTTATGCTCACTTCCTGTGGCGAATACCAGGAAGTGTTAAAAAGCAAGGATTTAGATTTCAAGCTTGCAAAGGCCGTTGAGTACTATGATGCAAAAGAGTACGCTAAGGCGTTTCCTATTTTTGATGAATTGATTACGTTGTATAGAGGAACGGATAAAGCGCAGGAAGTATATTTCTACTATGCCAACACACTTTATTTTCAAAAGGACTACATTTTAGCCGGTTACCATTTCAAGAATTTCTACAAAACATTCCCTTCTAATGATAAGGCTGAAGAGGCGGCTTATCTTACGGCATATTGTTACTATTTAGAGGCACCGTCACACAGTTTAGACCAAGCATACACCTACAAGGCTATAAACGAACTACAATTGTTTATCAATACGCATCCAGGTTCCGAAAGGATAGACGATTGTAATGAATACATGGAGAATCTTCGCGGTCGTCTTGAGGTGAAAAGCTATGAGATAGCTAAGCAATATTACAAGACAAGAAAATACAAGGCTGCTATGACAGCCTTCACAACCACTTTGAGTGAATATCCTGATACTCCTTTTAGGGAGGAAGCCATGTATTTAAAGGCTAAAGCTGCCTTTAAGTTGGCCGAAAATAGTGTGGAGGATTTACAGAAAGATCGGTTCATAGAAGCGAATACTGCTTTGAATGACCTTGAACAAATCTTCCCTGAAAGTGATTACCTTAAAGAATTACGTAAATTGACTAACAAATAGTTCCCAAAGCTCATGGATTACAAAAAAATGCCAGCGGACAAAACCACTAGAACGCACAATACCAATAAGATTGACGCGCCTACTGAAAACATTTACGAGGCGCTAACCATCATTGCTAAACGTGCTGAACAAATCAACGATGATACTCGCGAAGAGTTGCATGCAAAACTTCAAGAGTTCGCTTCATCTACGGAATCACTTGAGGAAATCTTTGAAAACAAAGAGCAGATTGAGGTGAGTCGTTTTTATGAAAGTTTACCAAAGCCTACTGCACTCGCCATGCAAGAGTGGTTGGATGATAATATCTACTTCAGAAGAGAAGGAGAGGAGAAATAATTCTCTAGAATGAGTCTTTTGTATCAACGCAAAATCTTACTAGGTATATCCGGTAGTATTGCAGCATACAAAAGTGCCTATCTAGTTCGAGAGCTCATTAAAAGGGGTGCCGAAGTCCAAGTCGTGATTACTCAATCAGCAAAGGATTTCGTCACCCCTTTGACGCTTTCAACACTCAGTACAAGGCCTGTATATAGCGAATTCATTGAGGACGAACAAAAGGCCTATGGTGTTTGGAATAATCACGTGGACATGGGTTTATGGGCGGACCTAATGATTGTAGCTCCTGCATCTTCAAACACGTTGTCTAAAATGGCCTCTGGTGGTTGTGATAATTTGTTGACTGCTGTTTATTTGAGCGCTAAATGTCCTGTTTTTGTTGCTCCAGCAATGGACTTGGATATGTATGCAAACGGTGCTACAGCTACTAACTTGGAAGTTTTGAAGCAGCGTAATGTGCAAGTCATAGAGGCGGAATTTGGCGAACTAGCCTCAGGTTTAGTTGGTAAGGGAAGAATGGCAGAGCCCGAAAATATTGCAGAGTATTTAGAA
>PXYR01000051.1 GCA_003023665.1 Bacteroidota bacterium | reverse complement strand
CTTCGTCTTGGGTCAATTCACCCGATTGTAAATCCTCGAAGCTTGCCACATTGTAAGCATCATTGTGCTCAATGGTTTGCCAAATGTATTCTGGAGTATAATTCTCTTGCAGTCCAAGCATAAAGTAGTTGGCCATGTAGCCTGCCTCTGCTGCATAGGTAAAACCGTTGCCGCTGTGTCTGCCTTCAGTGGTTCTCAGATCTGTGTGTGCATCAATATTCAGACAATTGATGGAACGTCCTTTAGCCTCGCTACTGCCTTTCAAACAACCATAGGCATTGTTATGGCCCGCGCCAATCACTATTGGGATGGCGCCTAATTCAGTTATTCTACGTATCACGGCACTAACCGTATGATCGTTCGCTGCCGTAGCTTCGCGCAAAGCCTCAATATTGTCGTCTTCGACGGATGTAGTTGCTACCACTGCCCCTAAAATCGCTACGGATTCTGCGGGAAAAAATCGGTTCACCTGCATATTAAGGAAGTAGTTTAAGAAACTTTGAAAAGCACGATCTGCTCCGCCCCGACCGTGATTCGCCCGAACACCAAAATCTTCTTCAATTCCTACAATAATGAATTTGTGAGGTAGCGAATTGGCACTAGTCCAATCGACCTCGTCAACGGTTCTGATGAGCTGACCTAAGCGTTCTTCGCCCTGACGAATTGATGTGCGGCTAAGGAGATCTTCTTTAGTGTATTGCTCTAGTACTGTACTCATTGGATATGCCCACCTAAAATAGTGGTTTGAATGTGATTGATTCCGAAATCATAACAGAGGTATTCTAGTGAAGGAATCTCTTTGGTGATGACAAGGTCAGCATCTTTACCAACGGCTATAGAGCCTTTGCGGTCGCTAAGGTTCAAGGCAGCTGCACCATTTAAGGTGGCTGCATTTAATACCTCTGCTGGAGTCATTTTCATTTTGGTACAGGCCATATTACAAACGAGTTGCATATTTCCACCCGGACTCGATCCTGGGTTATAATCAGTTGCCAAGGCAACTACGGTATCATTTTCAATCAGATCACGTGCGGGTCCATATGGAATACCTAAAAAATAGCTACAAGATGGAAGTAAGGTTGCTATGGTATTGCTCCCGTGTAGAGAATTCATGGCCTCTGGGGTCATAACTTCTAGGTGGTCAACACTTAATGCTTGAGCGGCTACGGCCATTTCAATTCCTCCAATGTCGTAAAACTGATTGACGTGAATCTTTAACGGTAGCCCACTTTGGGCGCTGGCATCGATTAAATGCTGCAGTGCGTTTAGTTTGAAATAGTCCCGCTCAATAAAGCCGTCCAAGAATAGGGCAAGGCCCTCGGATTGCAATATTGGAAGGCACTGCTCCAACATATACTTCGTGTAGCTCGCATCGTCCATACCCTGCGCCTTTGCCCACGCAGGCAGTGCGTGCGCCGCCAAAAAGGTGGGAATGAGTGTGGCGCTGCTTTTTTTATTGAGCGTTTTGATTGCGCGCAAGAGCTTTAATTCGTTCTCTGGGTCTAACCCATAACCACTTTTCACTTCTAGTGTCCCTGTGCCGTAGTCGATTAGATTCTGCAAGCGAAATTGTGCTTGCCCGACGAGCTCGTCAATATTTGAGGTACTCACTTTTGCTGCACTATTGAGAATGCCTCCACCAGCTGCAGCGATTTCCTCATAACTAGCACCTTTAAGCCGTAGGTTGAATTCTTCCTCACGCGTACCGGCATAGACCAGGTGGCTGTGAGAATCTACAAAGGCGGGCATAACGTGTTGTCCATTGCAATTTTGAACAGGCAATTCATCTTGAGGACAATTACTCATGGGACCAAATGATGAAATTTTTCCCTCTTTTATGATGAGGTAGGCATTTTCAATCGTTGGGAAATGAGCTAAGTCTGCGCCTCGCAACCATTTGGTACCCTCCTTGTGCACACCGCCCAAGGATTTTATGTTAATTAGCTTCAGGTTCATACCCCAATATTACGGAGAATGTGCTTTAGTTTCCTACTTTAGTGGCATGCCTGGAAACACAATAGGAAAATCTTTGGTTCTCACGACTTATGGTGAAAGCCACGGCACGCAAATAGGAGGGATTTTGGATGGAATGCCGTCGGGAATAGAAATCAATCTAGACTCGGTTCAGAAGGCCTTAGATCGCCGTCGTCCCGGTCAAAGTCATTTGACTACAGAGCGTAACGAAGAAGACACCGTAATATTCCACAGTGGCCTTTTTGAAGGGAAAACAACGGGTACGCCTATTGCTTTTTCTATTTTAAATAAAGATCATCGCAGTGAAGACTACGGTCAAATCAAGGATGTTTTTCGCCCTTCACATGCCGATTTTGTTTACGAAGCGAAATACGGACATAGAGATTATCGCGGTGGGGGTCGCTCAAGCGCACGTGAAACGGCTTGTCGAGTTGTTGGCGGTGCTCTAGCGGCTCAAATACTCCCAAACATTCAGGTCAAGGCTTGGGTAAGCGCTGTAGGTCCCGTGAAGTTAGCGGCAACAGCTGAACAACTAGATTTAAGTACTATTGATGCACATCCAACGCGTTGTCCTCATCAAGAGACGGCCAAAGAGATGGAAACGTATATAGAACAATGTCGCGCCGCAAACGACAGTACTGGTGGTGTTATAACCGGCTTAGCAACCGGTGTTCCAGTAGGATTGGGTGAGCCTGTTTTTGATAAATTACAAGCGGATTTAGCTAAAGCACTCATGAGTATCAATGCTGTTAAGGGATTTGAAATCGGCTCTGGTTTTTCTTCTTCAGAAATGACTGGCAGTATGCATAATGATGCGATTAATGAAGATTTTTCAACTGCTACGAATAATGCTGGAGGCATTGTAGGTGGATTGAGTAACGGCGCTCCAATTGAAGTACGTGTTGCTTTTAAGCCTGTTGCAACAATTGGCAAAAATCAAAAAACGGTTAATAAGGATGGTGAATCAACTATTCTTGCTGCAAAGGGTCGTCATGATCCCTGTGTGGTGCCGCGTGCCGTTCCCATTGTAGAGGCTATGATGCAATTGGTGTTGGCCGACCATTACTTAAGAAATTTGAAATACAAAGCATGAAAAAACCGTCGTTACCTGTACAGATTATTATTGGATTAGTTTTAGGAATAGTTTGGGCAATACTCAGCTCTTCCATGGGATGGAGTGAATTCACTATAGATTGGATAGCTCCCTTTGGAACCATCTTCATTAATCTCTTGAAACTCATTGCAATTCCATTGGTCTTATTTTCAATAATTGCGGGAATAGGAAACTTAAGCGACGTAGCAACCTTAGGAAGGATGGGTGTAAAAACTTTGGCTTTATATATAGGGTCTACCGTTCTTGCAGCGTGCATGGGGATGTTGATTGCCAATACCTTTAATCCCGGAAAACAGACTGCTGAGGACCAATTGAACATCAATCGTGTAGCTTATGAATTATGGGTCAATGATACAGAAGGGGTTGAGTTTTTTGATGATACAAGGTTATTAGCGGATCCGTCAATGCAAGGGTACATGTCTGAGGCGCAGGCTGCACTTACGGAGCAACTCAATAATGAAGAGCTAAACGCCAAGGTAGCAAAAGCCAATGCTGTAAAAAGCCAGAAGAAGGACGGCCCACTTCAATTTTTTGTAGATATGGTTCCTTCTAACATCTTCCTGTCTTTTAACGACAGCCTCATGCTGCAAGTCATATTTTTCGCCATTTTCTTTGGGATTGTGATGGTTATGCTGCCCACTCAAAGTATGGAGCCAGTATCAAAATTGATGAATGGCTTTTCCGATATTTTCATCAAGATGGTAGATGTAGTTATGAAAGGAGCTCCGTTTTTCGTCTTTGCTCTTTTGGCAGGTAAATTAGCATCAATGGCTGGCGACGAACCGGGTCGTTTATTGGAGATTTTTAAAGCCTTAGGAGCCTATACAGGATCAACCATTTTAGGACTTCTAATTATGATCTTGATTCTTTACCCTGCAGTTCTAGCGTATCTTATTAATCGAAAGACCAAAATGGGCTATTGGAAAAGTTGGGGATATTTTATGAGGGGAATTAGACCTGCTCAATTGCTGGCCTTTTCAACGTCATCTACGGCCGCAACCTTACCTGTAACAATGGATTGTGTTCGTGACAATTTGGGTGTTGATGAAGAGATAGGTTCGTTTGTATTGCCTGTGGGGGCAACCATAAATATGGATGGAACTGCTTTGTATCAAACTGTTGCAGTCATCTTCATGGCTCAGTTTCACATGATAGACCTCACATTAGCACAGCAAGCTACAATCATTTTCACGGCTACTTTAGCTTCAATTGGCGCGGCCTCTGTTCCTTCTGCTGGGATGATCATGCTGATTCCTATTCTAGAGAGTGTAGGCCTTAATCCTGCTTGGATTGCGATTATTTTCCCGGTGGATCGAATCATTGATATGGTACGGACCGTATTGAATTTAACAGGTGATGCATCAGTGTCCACAATTATTGCGTTATCTGAGAATAAACTGACTGTAGTCGAACAAGAGGAGCTTTAATGCGAAGAATCTTTATTGTTTTTGCCTTGTTATTAGCCGTAAAGGCTTCTGCACAAATGGGGCCTGTTGAATTGGGTAAGCACTGCGGAGATGACCATCGCAGCGCTACAAAACAAATTCAAAAGGCCATCCGTGCCATGAATCAAAGAGATTATCCAAATGCCAGCGTTTATATAGGTGCAGCCTTACGTCAAAACGATGAGGACCAACATGCACTTTATTTAAAGGGAGAGTTGAGTATTCGAACTAAAAAATTTCATCTCGCGGAGGCACACTGGAAACAATTAGTAAAGCGCTGCCCAAGCTACAAACCTGATTTACTTTATGCAGTTGGGTCATTGTGCATGGCAGCTGGGCGCAATGATGAAGCGGAGACTTATTTTGAGCAGTGGCTGCTTCAAGCCAATCGCGAAACGGCATTTGATAGCGAAGTAAAAGGAATGCTGGAAGAAATCAACCTCAAAGAAACCTTTTTGGCCAATCCAGTGCCCTATGATCCTAAGCCTGCACGCAATGTTAATACGCGCTGGGATGAATATTTGGGGGCCTTAACACCGGACGGTTCTCAATTTTATTTTACTCGTAGAAGCAAGAAGCGAAATAAATACGAGGGTCCAGCGTCGCCTCTTCGAAGTGTAGAGGAGTTCAGTTTAGCAAATACTCTGAGTAGTGCCAATTCATTTCTTTTTGAAGAGGGAACGGCTTTAAGCGCGCCATTCAATACAAAGTACAATGAAGGAGGCCCCACAATTACCGCGGATAACCGCCTTATGGTTTTTACTATATGTGAGCGCGACGAAAAGACTGGTCAACAGAATTGTGACCTGTACTTTACGACATTTTCTTATGGCGTGTGGAACGGCATACGTCCAGTTCCCAATGTCAATCTCCCAGGGAGCTGGGAGAGTCAACCGTCCATTTCCCCCAATGGAGATGTTCTATATTTCTCGAGCAACAGAAAAGGAGGGTTTGGAGGTTTAGACCTTTACAAGAGTAAACGCCAAGCAGACGGAACATGGTCTATACCAGAAAACTTGGGGCCAACAATCAATACGGCTAAGAACGAAAAGAGTCCTTTCATCCACCCTGATAGCGAGAGCTTGTACTTTGCCAGCGACGGTCACCCGGGAATGGGCGGGTACGATTTGTTCAAGAGTACCGATGACGGTCCAGAATGGGACAAGCCTCAGAATCTGGGTTATCCCATCAATACCGAGAAAGACGAGATTGGCTTGATGGTTACCCTTGATGGGAAGCAAGCCTATTTTGCTTCCAACAAAATCAACAAGGCCAACGGCTGGGATATATACTTTTTTAATCTCTATGAAGCTGTGCAGCCTGAAGAAGTAGTTTTGGTGAAGGGAACATTAACTAAAGACATGTTCGCCTCTGACGATGAGGCAAAGGTGGTTTTAAAAAACAGCACCACCGGCGAGACCACTACCTTACAAGTAGATGAAGAAAGTGGCGCATTTGCAGCAGTAGTTAAAAAGAAGGAAGCAGATGCGTTTGTGATCAAATTAGATGCAAAGAAGGCTGCGTTTAGCGCTGCGCCATTGCGCTTGGCATTGGCTTCATCCGGTCCTCCTAGCGACGTGAGTCGTATGGAGATTAAACTGGAACAGAAGGATATGGCAGAAGGAGAATCGTATCCCATTCCCAATATCCTCTTTGAAACTAACTCCGACCGTTTGGATGACTTGAGTGAATTACTCGTTGCAGAATTTGCAGAGTTTTTATCTGGCAACCCTCATTTAAAGGTACAGATTCAAGGACACACCGATAATATTGGAGATGCTGCGGCAAACCTTAATCTAAGTACCCGGAGGGCTAAGCGAGTGACAGATACGTTGTATGGCTACGGTATTGATGCCTCTAGACTGAGTTCCAAGGGCTATGGTGAAAGTCGCCCAGTGGCCAGTAATGAGACCGAACAGGGCAGAGCAAAGAACCGTCGTACGGTTTTTGTAGTGCAGCAATTGTAAGTTCAGGTAAAATAAAACCCCAATTAAGGGGCAAAAAAAATCCCGAGCTAGCAGCTCGGGATTTTTTGTATCTCTTGTGGTGAGGATTAGAAGCGTCGTTCTTTGATACGAGCTGCTTTACCTGTACGCTCTCTTTGGTAGAAGATACGCGCACGACGTACTTTACCTCGCTTATTTACTTCAATCTTCTCAATCGCAGGAAGATTCACGGGGAAGATACGCTCCACACCAATGTTTCCACTCATTTTGCGAATAGTAAAAGTTTCAGTAGCACCTGATCCTCTGCGCTGTAAAACTACACCACGGAAGAACTGCGTACGTGTTTTCTCACCTTCTGTAATCTGCGTGTATACTGTGATTGTGTCACCTGCACCAAATTCTGGTAAGTCTTTTCTAGAAACGAATTCGTCGTTTACAAACTGAACTAAGTCCATGTTTTTATTTGTTTTTATTGCTGTGGGTCAACATTCACATCTCTTGCCAGAGGTTGACGCGCAGTCCCTAACGGGAGGGCAAAAGTAATTAAAAATTCTTTTTAAAATTGCTCTCGGCCTGCAAAATGAAAATCACCTTCAATTTGAGCATTCTCATCACTATCAGACCCGTGCACTGCGTTCTCACCAATACTAGTTGCAAAACGGGCACGAATAGTGCCTTCTGCGGCTTCTGCAGGGTTTGTTGAACCAATGAGTGTTCTGAAATCTTCTACAGCATTGTCTTTTTCTAAAATAGCTGCCACAATAGGGCCAGAAGTCATAAACTCTACCAATTCCCCAAAGAATGGACGTTCCTTGTGAACGGAATAAAACGCTTCTGCGTCCGCTAGTGAAAGTTGAGTCAACTTCATAGCTGAGATTTGAAACCCTGCTTCTGTAATTTGGTTGAGAATTGCACCAATGTGTCCATTGCGAACAGCATCTGGTTTAATCATGGTTAAAGTCTTATTAGCTGCCATTTTATTTCAGTTTTTCTAAATTTTGCGCCGCAAAGGTACACTTTTCTCGCACCTTTGTACGAGATTGTAGTCATTATGCAAGAAATACGTTTAGACGGTTTTAAAGATGCGGTTGATTCCGCCCAAAATGTGGTCATTACAAACCATACAAATCCAGATGGAGACGCCATGGGTAGCGCTTTAGCGTTAAAAAGAGTCTTGGAAAAATTGAACAAGAGTGTGAGCGTCATAGTGCCCAATCCGTATCCAGAATTCCTTTGGCATCTCTCAGGTAATGAGGAGGTGATGATTTATTCAGAGGGAAAATTGGCGGCAAATGCTAAAATTGAATCGGCCGATATGATATTCCACTTAGATTACAACGCCTATCATCGCAGTGCAGATATGGAACAAGCATTACGCGGTGCAAAGGCAATAAAGACTGTAATTGATCATCATCAACAACCTGAAAATTGGCCCGACTTTATCTACAGCGACACAATGATGAGCTCCACCTGCCAGATGATTTATGAACTCTGTGATAGGATGGGGTGGGAGCATTTATTGGATGAAGAAAGCGCCGCTTGTATCTATACAGGAATAGTAACCGATACGGGCAGTTTTAAATATAGTGCAACGAGTGCACGAACTCATGAAGTTGCCTCTAAGCTTTTAGGTTTGGGTGTTCAGCCACAACATTTACACAATAAAGTTTTTGATTCTCAGCCAGTAGCTCGTTTGCGATTACTGGGTACAATGCTTGAACAAATGGAAGTAAGTCAAGATAAAACAAAAGTCTTGCTCTATTTAACAGAAGAACAATGTTTACAATTGGGCTACCAAAAAGGAATTACAGAAGGATTCGTGAATTACGGCCTAAGTATCAGTGGCGCTATTCTAACAATTTTCCTGCGTGAAGAAGATGGTGCTGTTAAGTTGTCTTTGCGAAGTAAGGGCGAGTTTGATGTCAACGCTTTGGCACGGTCCTATTTCAATGGCGGCGGGCACAAAAATGCCGCAGGTGGAAGAATTGAAATGAATATGTCAAATGCCATCAAGCATGCTAAAAAACACCTAGAATGGTAAGGGTAGTAAGCTTAGTTTTATTATGCTTAGCCTTAAACGCTTGTGCCGAATATAATTCATCAGAAGAGGCGGTTATTGAGGTCGATCCAATAGAACGCCAAAAGATGTATTTAGCGCAAGAGCGTGCGCAATTAGATGCCTATATAATTACTCATGAATTGGAAGGGATTCAGCGAAATGGTTTTGGCATGTTTGAATTGAGTATGATAAAAGGTAAAGGAAAGACAGCAAAATTTGGAGATCAAATCATCTACAGTGCAACGGTTTATTTACTGGATGATAGTGGCATAGGACAATACACGGATACAGTAGAATTGGGAAGGAGTGAAATGGAAACGGGGCTCCATGAAAGTTTGAAAGGAATGAAAGAGGGAGAAAAAAAACTCGTATTAATTCCTTCATTTTTGGCTCACGGAATTGCAGGTGATCTTGATCGGGTTCCTCCGCAAAGTCCATTGCGTTATGATATCCGCCTTATTCAGGTAGTCCGCTGATCTGCAGCGCTCCTTCTGGATGACTTTCTAATTCATCCATTACAATGAAAAGCGACATGAAATGGTCATTGTCAGATGCTACTCCTTCTAATTCTAATACAACCTGTTTGGCAGTTTTACTAAAGTGAATGGTCTTCATGAAGTTGTATTCATCTAAATAGATGCCTTGAAGCGCTCCTCCTTGAAAATCTGTAGTAAACTCTTGAAATCTGAAATGAACGGTTCCATCCTCTATATTTTCCTTAGTTAGGAAAAGTTCATTATCCTTAAAAGTTAGATAGACGTGGTCGTTGGTACTAGCTAAATCGAAGCTAATTTGAGTATCATGATTGTACATCTCATAAGAGGTGACTTCAAAACTTTTTCGATTTAAATCATCTAGCGTATTAGGATTTGCAATACTTCCCATCGGAGCATCGCAAGAAGAAAAAGTAAAACAAAATAAAATTCCACATAGTGGTAACGTAAACAACCTTTTCATATCTCTCCATTTAACATTCATAATGGTAAAGTTAACATAAAATTTACATAGAACAACGTAAAAGTTTACAAATAGTTAACATTAATCAAAGAGTAAGAGATATCTCAAATTCAATACGTAACATCCTCAATTCTTTCGAGAACCATTACATTTGCAGACAATTAATTAGATGAAGAGATGTTAAAAAAAATACTTACAATTTTTGTTATTGGTTCGATTGCATCGGCTTGCGGTGCCACTAACGTTACCGTCAACAATGAGACCGTTGAACTGAACGATGGCATTTATGCAAAATTAACCACTTCAATGGGCGATATCTTAATCGATTTCCATGAAGAGTACGCTCCAATGACATCAGCAAATTTTATTGCTTTGGCTGAAGGAAACCATCCAAAGGTTTCTCAGGAATATGCATCCAAACCTTATTTTGACGGTATTGTCTTCCACAGAGTGATTCCGCAGTTTATGATTCAATGTGGTGATCCAACAGGAACAGGTTCAGGAAGCCCAGGTTATCAATTTCCTCAAGAAATTTCCAATGAACTTCGTCATGATAAGCCGGGAGTTGTAAGTATGGCCAACGCCGGTCCTGGAACCAATGGTTCACAATTTTTTATCACCCATAATCCTACACCGCATTTAGATGGTAGTTACAATATTTTTGGACAAGTGTTGCACGGCCAAGAAATCGTAGATGCCATTGGAGGCGTTGATCGCGATCAAAGAGACCGTCCAAAAGAAGATGTGATTCTTGAAAAGGTGGAGATTATTCGAGTGGGTAAGGAGGCCAAAAAATTTGATGCACCCGTTTTATTTGAATCTGGGGTGAATGGTGAAGAGGAACGCATTAAGGCAGCAGCAGCAGCTATTGAAAATGAAATAGATAATATGTACCCAGAAGCACAGAAAACAGCTTCAGGATTACGCTATATAATTGAAGATATGGGCAGTGGAGAAAAGCCTGCTCTAGGCCAAGTGGTTCGCGTAAATTATGCCGGTTTCCTTTTGGATGGCAAATGCTTTGATACCTCTGATAAGAGTTTAGCTCAAGCAAATGGAGTATATGATTCGCGAAGAGAGCCCTACGAGCCTATTCCTGTTGAAATTGGTCCGCGCGGTAGAGTGATCAAAGGATGGCAGGAAGGTTTGATGCTCTTAAATATTGGTGGTAAAGCCAAGTTAATCATCCCCCCATATCTTGGATACGGAGAACGTGGAGCTGGAGGCGTAATTCCTCCAAATGCACCACTTGTGTTTGATATTGAAATAGTAGAATTAGCCAAATAAAAGTAATTCAGAGAATAGTATGGAAAACGGTATTTATGCCCAAATTTCAACACAAAAAGGGATTGTAAAAATCAAACTCGAGCACGAAAAGACCCCCATGACAGTTGCTAATTTTGTAGGCCTAGCTGAAGGTAAATTGGAAAATACAGCGAAGGAAAGCGGCTTGCCCTATTACGATGGCTTGACTTTTCATAGAGTGATTGCTGATTTTATGATTCAGGGGGGTGACCCAACCGGCACTGGTGCCGGTGGTCCGGGATATCAATTTGAGGACGAAATTCACCCGGAACTAAAACATGATAAAGCTGGTACATTATCTATGGCCAATGCCGGTCCAGGGACGAATGGTTCTCAGTTTTTTATTACTCATGGCCCAACGAATTGGTTAGACGGGAAACATACTGTATTTGGTTACGTCACTGAAGGTCAGGATGTAGTTGATTCTGTAGTTGAAGGAGATAGTATAGAGAAGTTAGATATTGTGCGAGTAGGACAAGATGCAGAATCTTGGGATGCATCCCAAATTTTCACGACATCCAGAAGCAAGGCTGAAGAAGCAGCAAAGGCAGCATTAGAAGCGGCAAAAGCTGCAGAGGCGGATGCCTTAAAAGAGTATACGGAAGGTGCACAA
>PXYR01000202.1 GCA_003023665.1 Bacteroidota bacterium | reverse complement strand
ATTGATATTGACGATGATGCGTTTAAGCATATTGAGGCAATGATCAATAGTATGACCCTTGACGAACGGCAGCAGCCTGATATCATAAACGGTTCAAGAAGAAAGAGAATTGCATCCGGTTCTGGGAGAACCGTGCAGGATGTAAATAATCTATTGAAACAATTTACGGATATGCGTAAAATGATGAAGATGATGCAGAGTGGCGGTGGTCGTCGCGGAATGATGAATATGATGCGAGGAATGCGCTAAATAATTGAAAATGATAGTTTTAGACGGAAAGTTGACTTCAGCAAAGATTAGAGCTGAATTAGCAGAAAAGGTAAAGGCGTTGAAAGCAGCAGGAAAAAAGGTACCTCATCTTGCGGCTATATTGGTTGGTGAAGACGGTGCCTCAAGAACGTATGTAAATGCAAAAGTGAGAGATTGCGAAGAGGTAGGATATGGCTCAACATTGATAAAATTGCCAGAGGAAACTTCCGAGTCGGAACTCTTGAAAGCAATTAGTAAACTCAATAACGACGAAGATGTGGACGGGTACATTGTTCAACTTCCATTGCCCAATCATATTGACGAGACTAAAGTGCTCTTGGCCATAGATCCCAAAAAAGACGTTGATGGGTTTCATCCCGAAAATGTAGGCAAGATGACTCTGAACTTGCCCACCTATATTCCAGCTACACCTCAGGGTATAGTAGAAATACTACGTCGCTACAATGTCCCTACAGAGGGTAAAGATTGTGTGGTAATTGGTAGAAGTCAAATTGTTGGTTCGCCAATGTCCATTCTTCTAAGTCAGCACAATTATCCCGGAAATTGTACCGTTACCTTATGTCATTCTAGAACTAAAAACTTAAAGGAAGTCTGTAAAAAGGCAGATATAATAGTTGCTGCTTTGGGTCAGCCTGGATTTGTAACTGCAGATATGGTAAAGGAGGGTGCCTGTGTTATTGACGTGGGAATCACAAGGGTAGAGGATGCATCTAAGAAGAATGGCTTTAGACTTTTGGGCGACGTAGATTATGATGCCGTTGCGCCAAAATGTAGTTTTATAACCCCAGTTCCAGGAGGCGTTGGCCCAATGACTCGGGCCGCATTGATGCTAAATACTATGAAGGTCATAGAATTATCTTAAATACTTTGAAAGACATTACTGCATCCAAGAGTTTTAGTAGCGAGGAAGTCCGAAAAGGTCTAGTAGTGCCTCTGATGGAAGAATTCTATACCATTCAGGGAGAAGGTTTTCATACGGGTTTATCTGCTTATTTTGTTCGAATAGGGGGCTGTGATGTTGGGTGTCATTGGTGTGATGTCAAAGAAAGTTGGAATCCGGATACACATCCGCCTACACCCATTGAACACATTGTAAATAATGCGTCTAAGTATAGTGATACAGTTGTAGTAACGGGAGGTGAGCCTCTAACTTGGGACATGACTCCGTTGGTTAGTGCCTTACAAAGTAAAGGAATGAAGGTTCATGTGGAGACAAGTGGTGCCTATCCACTGACTGGAAGTTGGGATTGGATTTGCCTAAGCCCTAAGAAAACAGCGCCGCCTAAAGCAAACTATTATGACCATGCCAATGAACTGAAGGTAATCATTCACAACCTCAACGACTTCAAGTGGGCAGAACAACACGCGGTTCTAGTAGGTGAGCAATGTCAACTATTCTTGCAACCAGAATGGAGTAAGCGTAAAGAAATGATGCCTTTAATTGTAGATTATGTCATGAAGAATCCTCATTGGCGGGTGAGTCTTCAAACACATAAATACTTAAACATTCCTTAGACATGGCTTTGATTACAGATAGTAATGAAGCAGTACGAATATTGAAGAGTGGCGGTCTGGTTGCACTGCCTACAGAAACTGTCTATGGATTGGGTGCTAATGCCCTAGATGAACAAGCAGTAGCGAAGGTTTTCAAGGCTAAAAACAGACCTTCTTTTGATCCATTAATTGTTCATGTCGCCAGTGTTGATCAAGCGCGACTAATCGCAGAGGTTAGTGATGAGGCTGCAGAGTTATTTGAAAGGTTTAGTCCCGGGCCGTTAACCTTAATTCTTCCAAAAAAGCAAATTGTACCCGACTTGACTACATCAGGGCATACTACGGTTGCTGTTCGTATTCCTAATCATCCTATCACATTGGAAGTCATAAGAAATAGTGGGCTCAGCATAGCCGCACCAAGTGCGAATCCATTTGGTTATACCTCCCCAACTACGGCTGCTCACGTCATTGAACAGTTGGGTGATCGAATAGATGCGGTATTAGATGGCGGTCCTTGTGAAGTAGGAATAGAAAGCACCATTTTGGAGCTAACAGCGACTCCAAAAATTCTAAGGCTAGGCGGTTTAACTCTTGAAAGTATACAAGAGTCCATAGGCAATGTTAATATAGAAAGCAGTTCTTCAAATCCTAAAGCTCCCGGAATGCTTAGTGCTCATTACAACCCTGGAGTTCCTCTGAGACTCTTTGAATCCTTAGATGAGCTACTTGCTCAATACAACAGTGTTAATAAGTCATCTATTGGTTTGTTGATAATGGGAGATGGTCCATCTGGAATAAATATATATAATTTGAGCACTTCTGAAAATGATTTAGAGGCTGCATCTCGCCTATTTACTGGGCTCCATCAATTGAAAACAAAAGGTTTTTCAGAAATTTGGGCGCATTATTTGCCGGAAAAAGGACTAGGTAGAGCCATTAATGATCGCTTGAAAAGAGCTGCTCATTAAT
>PXYR01000050.1 GCA_003023665.1 Bacteroidota bacterium | reverse complement strand
ATTGATTTGAAGCCCATGTATTTGGCATCAAATAAGATTGGTTTTGATCTAAGTAAACTGCCTGGAGGCAACTACTGGCTTACCATAGATGTGGGCAAAGGAGTATTGAGAGAAGAATTCATTGTGGTTCACTAATAGGTACCGTAAATTATGTTTATCAAAATGAACCCCAAGTCCTTTTTAGTGATTGGGGTACTTTTTCTGCCCTTTACTCTGTTTAGTCAATTTGCATATGAAGGACCCATTCCTCCCATTACTAGTGGTTACGGTGCCTTTGGGGATTCAACTTTTACAAGTCAATTCTTTTATCTGGCTCCAGATACCACATTAGAATGTCAGGATACCATCCACGGTATAATTACCTACCCCAATGGGATTCAGTCACCACGTCCGGTGGTCTTTAGGTTCCCGGGTGCCTCCAATGAAAACTTGAACGACAGTGTTTATTTCAGGGAAAGTCAATTTTACCGGGAATTTGTGGCAAGTCATGGTTATGTAAGTGTAACCATGCAGTGGAATTATGACAACAGCAATAACTACGGTTGTGCCTATCAAATGGTGAAAGAAATGGCCATGCTCCATGCAGATAAAATAGATACTACTCGTGTGGGCATACACGGCATGAGTGCCGGTGCAGCCATGAGTAATTGGTTGAGTCTCAAAAAATTTGCTACGGACGGCTGGGGTGCCAACGGTAGATTTGTTTGGCCGGATGCAGGCGCAAGTTTTATTGGGTTTACCAAGGACTGGCCAAACGACATTGCTACACAAACGGACAGCGGTCTTGCGGCAATGCCAGATGATGTCCTGTACCTAATGACTCTCTCCGATTGGGACCAAGTACCTGATCCAAGAACATGTATTGACATGTATAATTTCATGGGCGTGCCTGATTCTAACAAAGAATTCATGATTATCCGCGGGGACACGGTCAATAATTACGTCTATTGGGCAACTCATTTCACTACGAACACCTATGATAATGATTCCAGCCAATTCAGTGTCTACGTCACAAAAAATGACGCCTTAGATTATTGGTTGGGCACCAGACTCCTACACAGCCTTATGGAGGCTGCATGGAATGGTGACACAGCCGCAAGAAGAATCTGCATGGGTAACGGTGATCCCACACAAACAACCATTGCTGGAGGAGCAATGAGAGGACCAATAGTTACAGACCAGCCATGGATGACCATGTTTGCTTCTTGGAACTCCGGGCAGGGTTACATGAATTCGTGCACTGTTCCCTGGAACATGCGTCAATACGTGACTGCTGATGCTTGCTTTAATCTGAGCGTACCTGAGATTGAAGAACACCCGAGATTGAAAATTTATCCCAATCCTGCGGTATCCAACAGACCTATAACTCTAGAAAGCACGATTGAAATCAGTCATATTAAGGTTATAGATGATCTAGGCCGTACAGTTGCGGAGTTTGATGACCATGTGATAGAATTGGCTCAAAGTGGCCAATATTATTTGGGCATAACCTTTAGCAACGGGGAGCGAACGGCAGCTAAAATACTGATTACCGAATAACACTCGCTAACACCACGCTAAGACCCGCAAAATGCGGGTCTTTTTTTATTTTAGTGGAAATGTACACATCCACTATGGGAAAATTTAGGTATCTATTTGTCTATACCTTACCGGTCCTGGCCATTATTAGCTTCCATTCACACGGAATTTGGTCCTATCTACCCGTGTTAGAAGCTTTTGTATGTATACCAATAATTGAGCTTGTCACAAAACCCAACGCTACGAACTTAACGCAAGAGAATCGACTTAAAGTTAAAGACAACGGATTCTATCTATGGGCATTGCGTTTTTCTGTGCCCGTCCAGCTATTCTGTGGAATTTATATGCTCTACCACATTGATGGAGCAATGGATATAACCACAAGAATTGGTAGAGTTCTATCCTATGGAATGTTATGTGGAGTTATGGGCATCAACATTGCACATGAATTGGGACATAAAACCAATAGCATGGACCAATTCTTAGCCAAGGTGCTTCTCACTACAACCCTTTACACCCATTTTTACTTAGAACACAATTATGGGCATCATAGAAATGTTGGAACTCCTGAGGATGCCTCAACGGCTCGAAAGGGTGAATGGGTTTATCTATTCTGGATTAGGTCAATTGTCATGAGTTATCTCAGCGCCTGGCGCATTGGTATTAAGCGCAGTAACGGGAATATTCTAAGAAACGAAATGATGTATTATACCCTTGTGCAAGTAATAGTATTATGCATCATTTACGCACTATTTGGAGGTACTGTACTTATGGGGTTTGTTGGAGCTAGTATTACAGGCTGGCTCTTACTAGAAACTGTTCAATACATAGAACATTATGGTCTTGTTAGAAAGAAATCAAGCACCTATAGATATGAAAATGTTGAACCACGGCACAGCTGGAATTCCAATCATATGTGGGGACGAGCCATTTTATTTGAACTGAGCAGACATAGTGACCACCATTATTTGCCAAATAAAGAATACCCTCTTTTAGATCACCACCAGGAGAGTCCTCAACTCCCCACTGGTTACCCAGGAATGATGCTATTGAGTTTGATTCCCCCGCTCTACATGCATATAGTGCATGCAAAAATTCAAAACTAAGCGTCCGGGTTTTGTAATTCCTTATAGTGATTGTGAATGGCAAGCATACCAACGCCAAAGGCAACGCCTAAAACAATCAAACCTTGACTCAGTAATCCTTCTGCGGTGAAAGACAACTTTAATAAGACCGTTGAAATAACGAACGAAGAATTCCTAATGATTACCGGAAAATTATCTGTGTATAGAAGAGACAGCAAAAGAATGATTACGTCCGAGACTATCAAGAAATTATAAAATTCCTCAAAAAAGATATCATTTACAGCAATCATATTCGCTTGCTCAATATGGTTAAAAGTGGGTACTACCCAATCAATGAAACTCTGTACACCAAGCACTACAAAAACTAGGAATAGCATCAATGACAAATAATGCTTTGACTTGACAAATTGCTTCAATTTAACGCCCATCTCCTTTTGTTCTTGAGCCTCAAAATCGGCATACTTGAGTGTACCGCTTAATCTGTAAAACCAATAAATAAGAATAAATAGTACAGCTACGCTCAACAGATCAACGGAAAAGGCAACATTGTGCTGGCTCATCCAAAACTTTTCTTGTAAATCAAGAGCAGCCATGTCTTTAAATAATCCACGAATTAAAATCAAAGCAATTACCTCGTATTGCTTTGCGATATAAAGCGTGGTGCTTCTTCTGAGGTAATAAATCATCAAATACGCTTCGTATACAAGTAGTATACTAAATGGAGTATAGATGGCACTTATTGGATCTTTCAATAGACCTGCCTCCATTCCACCCGGTATATACGCCCGAAACAAGTGAAGAATTAGATGAAAAATGAAACTGAAAATAGCTGCATACAACATCCATTTCCCGAGAGTTTTTCTAAAATTATATGTAAATACAGGTATGTTCATTTCAAACCATTCTCAAAATCAACACATTACATTCATTAAAGTTTAAAACACACCTTAGAGCTTTTTCAATCATGTGTTTATTTTAACCCTTTAGTATAGCTACCTTTGCCGCGCATTAAAAACAGCAATCATGTTAAATGTTTCAAACGTTACGCTGCAATTTGGCAAGCGCGTATTATTCGAAGACGTAAATATTAAATTCCACGGTGAAAGGTGTTACGGATTGATAGGAGCTAATGGAGCTGGTAAGTCTACATTTCTAAAAATCTTAAGTGGAGAAATAAGTCCGAATTCAGGTGGTGTTAACCTAGAGAGCGGGAAGCGTATGTCTGTACTCTCACAAAACCACTTTGCCTTTGATGAGGAAACAGTATTGAATACAGTCATTCAAGGCAACGAACCTCTTTGGAATCTAATGCAAAAGAAAGATGCTATCTACATGAAGCCTGATTTCAATGAGGAAGACGGACTCATTGCCGCAGACTTAGAAGTACAGTTTGAAGAAATGGACGGTTGGAATGCAGAAAGTGACGCGGGTACCTTACTTAGCGGTTTAGGCATCTCCCCAGACGATCACTATACCCTTATGAAAGATATGGAGGGCTCTAAAAAAGTTCGGGTTCTCCTTGCCCAAGCATTGTTTGGAAATCCAGATATCCTCATCCTTGATGAGCCCACTAATGACTTGGATCTAAAGACAATTTCTTGGTTAGAAGACTTTTTAATTGACTTTAGAAATACCGTGATTGTAGTAAGTCATGACCGTCACTTTTTAGACACGGTTTGTACCCACATTGCTGATATAGACTTTAAACGAATTAAACTGTACACTGGTAATTACAGTTTCTGGTACGAAAGCTCCCAATTGGCGCTGCGCCAAAGACAAGCAGCAAATAAAAAGGCAGAGGATAAACGCAAAGAGTTGCAAGAATTTATTTCACGATTCGCTGCCAATGCCTCCAAAAGTAAACAGGCAACTTCTAGAAAAAAGATGTTGGACAAAATTAACGTTGATGAAATCCAAGCTTCATCAAGAATGTATCCAGCCATTATTTTTGAACAAGAGCGAGATGCTGGAGATCAAATTCTAGAAGTTGATGGATTATCTGCCCATGACGAACAAGGGAATATTCTTTTTCAAAACCTGAGCTTCAAACTCAACCGTGGCGATAAAGTAGCTCTATTGGCAGATGATCACAGAATACTCACTGCGTTATATGAAATACTTGCAGGGAATCAGCAGCCAAGCACGGGAACCTTTGCTTACGGTCAAACCATTAAAAATGCATACCTCCCAAACGAAAATGCCGAATTCTTTGACACCGATGACAACCTCATGGACTGGCTGCGAGAATTTAGTCCAGAAAATAAGGACGAAGTATTTGTTCGCGGGTTCCTAGGAAAAATGCTGTTCTCAGGTGAAGAGGTCTTCAAAAGTGCTCGTGTACTTTCCGGAGGAGAAAAAGTACGTTGTATGCTCAGTAGAATGATGCTTCAACAGGCCAATTTGCTCTTTTTGGACGAACCAACCAACCACCTTGATCTAGAAAGTATTCAGGCCCTAAATAATGGTATGAAGGATTTCAAAGGAACTTTGGTTTTTAGTTCGCATGATCACACCATAAATCAGACTGTAGCGAATAGAATCATTGAAATCTTTCCAAACGGTGTAATGGATAAAATGGTGGAATACGACGACTACATTACCAATTCAAAGATTGGAAGCCAACGTGAACAAATGATTGGAGTTTCCTAATTTATTGCGACAACTATTTTATAACTACGGCTTTTTTTTCCCTATTTTTCCACTACAAATTTTATCAAAATGAAAAAAACATACCTACTTGTCGCAGCCGTCTTCATGGCATCTACCACATTCGCACAGCGGATGAAAAAAGAAAGACTTACCGTGAAATACGTTCAGCCACCAACTATTCATTTAGAGGACGGTATGGGCTTTCATAGTGAAGTCATTTTAGACTATAAGGCAGAAATTGATGCTGAAATTGCAGCAGCTGAAGAAGAATACCAGCAAGCATTGGCAGAGTATCCAGAAAAAGAAGCCGCAGCAAAAGCTGCCCATGATGAATTAGTAGCAAATTACGAAAGGGACCTGGAGGAATGGAACAGTAAAGGTTCATTAGGTAAAATAATTGAGAAGAAAGTATTAGAGAATTCTAAACCTCAACCGCCGCGACCGTATTATCCTCCAGCAAAACCAATTAAAAGAGAAGTTACCCACCAAAAGCTCTTTAATGAAAGTCAATTGGCAAGCACCTATTGCCGCGTTGAAGGCTTGGATGAGGATGCCAATGGAGTAGCCATTGAAGTTCATTTATTTGGTTTTGAAAATGACGATCCTGTTGCAGAGAAAAAGGAATTCAAGGAATACAACAGTAAAACCAAACAAGAAACTACGGTAATTAAATCGCAGTGGGTATTCAATTACAGACACAGTATGACTTTGCGTGTGGTGCATCCCAACGGTAGTATCATATTAGATGAAGTGCCTAACAGTATTTCAGACTTTAAAAAGTTTGAAAGCGGACTTGAAAAACGAAGCTACCCTTCCTCAAATGCGAACACCTATATTGAAAGACTGCAAAGCAGCAGTGTAGAAAATAATCTAAAGACTATCCAATGGTTAATCAATGATAAATTGGGTACAACAGAACAAGCGAGAGACATTGAAGTAGTCTATGTAAATAACAAGAAGGGAGATTATACTGACCTAGAAAATGCCATGTTTGATGCTAAAGAAGGTTACGGCATGCTTATGTCTAGACCTGAGGATGCTAAGGAAAAAATTAAAAATGCCATCCAAGCATGGGAAGCAGCATTAGATGAGGGTGATATGGATGATAAAAAAGCTCGCATCAATAAAAAAGTGATTCCAGACCTATATAACAACCTTATTCT
Organism: Bacteroidota bacterium; assembly: GCA_003023665.1. Classification (GTDB taxonomy): domain Bacteria; phylum Bacteroidota; class Bacteroidia; order Flavobacteriales; family Schleiferiaceae; genus UBA10364. The sequence goes on along the minus strand of PXYR01000050.1, from coordinate 5,111 downwards.
TGCATCTATTTTGGTGGAAGATTTTGATAAAGCAGATGACCATTACAGCGCAACGCTTAGGTTGGATTTTGCAAACCGAGATGAGAATAATTTAAAGGAATTGAAACTCCTTAATGACGATTTAAGAGCGCGCCACCAGAAGTAAGTGCAATGTTTTTTTGAATTGTTTGAAAGCCATCCAATAAGGATGGCTTTTTCTTTTTATTCCCCTTACTTTTGCCGACTTCTAACACACTGACACATCATGAGGAAATTCTTCAACCATTTCGTTGGCAATCCAAAAAATGACATATTATCTGGTATTACCGTTGCATTGGCCTTAGTCCCTGAGGCCGTAGCCTTTGCATTTGTTGCAGGAATTGACCCCATAGTTGGTCTTTACGGTGCCTTTATGATGGGGTTGATTACTTCTTTGTTTGGCGGTCGGCCTGGCATGATTTCAGGTGCTACTGGGGCAATGGCCGTTGTAATGGTACATATCATCCAAAAAGGCAATGCCGTGGGCACAGAATTGGCTATGGATAATCTGGGTTTGAGCTGGCTGTTTATAACTCTGCTCATTGTTGGATGTATTCAAATATTAGCGGGACTTTTTAGACTAGGGAAGTTCGTCCGACTCATACCACACCCCGTGATGATGGGGTTTGTCAACGGACTGGCAATTGTCATATTTCTAAGTCAATTGGGAATGTTTACCCGAGTGGTTGATGGACAAAAGAGTTGGATACAAGGTACTGAACTGTATACCATGCTTAGCCTTGTGGGATTGACCATGCTCATCATGTGGCTCCTTCCTAAAGTCACCAAAGTAATTCCAGCAGCACTTACTGGAATTATAGTAGTTGCTGCTATTGCGATTGGAGGAGGATTTGATGTAAGTACAGTAGGTTCCTTCATTCGCGAAGGTGGAGGTGACGGATTAAAAGCAGGACTTCCAACACTACAACTTGGAATATTTGATGTCCTTCATACCATGGAAGGTCATTGGTCCACAGTATTTTCAACGGCTTTTCTTCTAGCCGCAGTTGGTCTAATTGAATCACTGATGACATTAAACCTAGTGGACGATTTAACCGAAACGCGCGGTTCTGGTAACCGGGAATGTGTTGCTCAAGGAAGTGCAAACCTGATCAACGGCTTGTTTGGCGGTATGGGAGGATGTGCCATGATTGGGCAAAGCATCATTAATGTAAATTCAGGAGGAAGAGGTCGACTCTCTGGTGTGGTGGCCGCATTGGGACTACTTTCATTTATCCTCTTTGGAGCACCTTTGATTGAGCAAATACCGATAGCCGCCCTTGTGGGTGTCATGTTTATGGTGGTAATTGGCACATTCGCATGGTCTAGTTTTAGGATTATTGCAAAAATTCCAGTTGCTGATGCCTTTGTCTTAATTGCTGTAAGCGCCATTACCGTTTGGCAAGATTTGGCCGTTGCAGTCATTGCTGGGGTTATTATGAGTGCCTTAAAGTTTGCTTGGGAGAATGCCGTGCGTATTCGTGCTAGAAAACGAATTAAAGAAGATGGTACCAAAGTATATGAAATTTGGGGGCCCCTTTTCTTTGGCTCCACGCAGAGCTTTGCAAGTAAGTTCGATGTGAAAAATGATCCTAAAAAAATAGAAATTGATTTTATAGAATCAAGGGTTAGCGATCATAGTGGTATTGAAGCTCTTGAGCGTGTGATAGATAAATACCTTGATAGCGGCAAGGATATTCTATTGACCCATCTTAGTCCAGATTGTCAAATTCTTCTTCGGAAAGCAAACCCGAATTTTGGAAAATACATTCAAAGCTCTATTGAAGATCCAAGATACCATGTGGTGACCGACCTCATGGATGCCGAAGTTTAATCGCCTGTTTTTACGGTATACTTGCATTTCTTTATCACATTTCAAGTATTTGATTTTTAAGTCCTTAACTTAAAGGCCAACTTTAAAACTAAATCGTTATGAAAAAAGTAGGATTACTCCTAATCTCGCTTGCATTTGTACAATGCGCTGCTCCATCTCTTAATGAAAAAGAGGTTGAAGACTTTGTTGTGAGCCATTACACTGAAAAGGTGGGTTATGAAGAAGCCGTTGAGGGCTTCAAAGCAGATATTGGTAAAGACTTTACCATGATGCATACCTTATGGGGCGAATCCCGACCATTTCCAATTGAAAATGTAAAAGGCGAATGGTTCTATGAGGATTCTGTAACCGTAGAAGTTTTTGACATCTACATCAATGGCGGAACTGCCGTGGTAATGGGATCTGATTCTTATTGGATTGATGGGGTAAGAACGGGAAAATCAAGATTTAATGGTACTGTAATTAAAGAAGATGGAAAGCTAGTATGGAAACGCTACGCGTATGCTTCACAAAATCAGCGTGCTATGGATATGGTATGGCCATCTGTAGAGGGCGAAGGAAGCCTTGATGCCTACAATGATATGCGCTACGCCATGGTGAACCTCCGAAATTCAGACGGAATGGCCATTTCTGATTCTTTAGTAGAAGTATATCCTGATTGGGCCAGTGCGCATTTAGGGCAATTACATTATTACATTCTTGCCAATGATGAGGAAAATTTAAGAGCTACATTGGCAGTGGCACAGAGCAAGTTAGAAGGCGCAAGTCTTGCAGAAAAGACGCTCATTAGTGCGTACAATCCAGATTTAACACGTGCTGAACGCAGAGATGTTCTGGCTAAAGCCTTGAGCTTTGCCGGTGATGATCCAATGCTCAAATTTTGGTATACGTGGACGCTTGACGGTAACGACGAAAAAATCGCCGTATTGGAATCCGGTCTTGCTAGATTCCCAGAGAACAGCGTATTAAACAACATGATTGCCTATGTCCACATGGATAATGATAATTTCGAAGCCGCACAACAGCATTTAAATGTGTATATGCGTATTCATCCTGACGAGCCTAATGCTTACGACAGCATGGGAGATTTATTAGTTAAAATGGGTGATACAGAAGGAGCCAAAGAAATGTACAATAAAGCTGCTGAGATGCACCCCGACTTTGCAGAGGTAAGTGCTGCTAAGGCTGCGAAATTGTAGAAGAGGAAAATCCAAAATATTAAAAGCCCCGCAAACTAAAGTTTGCGGGGCTTTTCTTTTAAAGTGACCGAGGAAGGATTCGAACCCTCAACCGTCTGATCCGTAGTCAGAAATTCTATCCAGTTGAACTACTCGGCCAGCATTGCCCTTACGGGACGGCAAATATATAGCAAATTCTTAGCCTGCCGCAAGGCTATTTATATTTTTTAAGGATAATTTTCTCGGGATTAAGCTTCTTGAAGAGACTATTGAATCTCTACAGTCAATCCTACATCAAGAATTAAATCTGCCTTTTCACGAAGCTGCTCGTAAGAACCTGACATAATTTGACACTTGCCCTTGTAATGGGTGATCCAAGCGCATTGTTCCGCTTGCTCTTCATTATGATTGCACACGGCGCAAAGAACATCTATGACGAAATCAAAAGAATTTTCGTGGTCATTGAATAAAACCAAGGATTGTTCTTTTAATACGACAGCGTCTTGACCCGGCTGTAACTTTTCTTCTGTGCTCATACTTCAAATTTAAACGAAGAAATTGAAGAAAAACAACTAAATCCAACGAGTTTTCAAATGGACCATTGGCCTGGAGAAATCCGGCTTATTCTTTAATACCAAACCTTCTTTTTAGAAGCATGATTTTGCCCTTACCTGCTAGGTTATAGGTAAACGCCGGCTGATCACCTTTGGCTGCAACACTTCTGTCTTTAGGTTTTGCCCCTAAAATACCTGCGTTAAATTCTTCATCACTGCTCCTTAGGCTCATAACTATTCCCTTGAATGCGATATAGAAGAAATCTGTTCCATTGTCTAGATAAAGCACAATTTCACTGCCTCTTCTTCGCTCCTTAATCTCTACCAAACAATCTACCTCCGCAAAAATGGGCATGTTATAAATGTTCTGAATATAGGCTTTACCGTCTCCCCTGAAGCTTTTGTACCGCCCGCTATACTCCAATTCAATACCACTCATCACTAAGCTCTTTCTAAGCTCTTTTGGGAATCTACCCTCGCTTTCAATGGTGGCTAAATTTTCCAGGAATTCACCGCCTGAATTTTGGCCTAAAATGCTGTATATCCCCTGTATATAAGCATTATCATCACTGCGTTTTGAACCTGAACCATCCGTAAATAATCCGCCCACAAATTCCCAACTGTCTTTATCAACAGGAGCATCTAGGGTCCACACAGCGTCAATGGTGACATCATCCTTATTTAGGTCGTGCCGGACTTCTCCCGCCATTTGCATTTCAACCGCACCAGAGTTTTGAAACATATTAATGGCCCCGTTGGCATACAGTTCACAGTCGTAATTGTAAAACACTAAATAGGGGTCTGGAACGGTATAGTCCTTTAGTTTTTCATAGGTTGTAATCACATAACCCTGCTCTTCATTATCATAGAACAATACCCCCGTGGCAGACAACAACTCAATGTCTGCTCTATCCGCATATTTGGACAAGAAATTACTATGGCCGCCCAAGCTGTCTTGAGAAATATAAATTCCATTGAACGTATTGTCTCGCAATTGATCCGGATCGTTTTCCGGTAATTCAATAACAATATCTGAAGGGTCTATATAGCTGGCGATATCAAACCAAGTGGTCTGTAAATTCTTACAATCGTTTTGAATGAGAATGGATCCCATGAAGAACATGGGGGCCTGATCCGCCTCCAACTGAACCTTCCCACGGTAACCAAAATAGGGACTTATAAAAAATTCATCTTTTTCTTCAATTTCCGCTATCCCAATGGTCATACCGCTTGTATCTGGTTTAATGCTTTGGAATGCAATAGGCCATGTGGACTCTTCCTCATCCAAATAATCGTACATACCATTGGCTGTATAACGGTATTTCCCCCGAATTCTAGTGGTTGCATCATAGAATGTATGGAGCTTTGAAAATCTATTCGCAATTATCTGTGATTTTTCTAATGGATCCATGGCTGCATTGGTACGAATAACCACATAACCACTATCCGGCAAAATACGGGCGTCTGCAACGTCTATTTCAGGGACTTCAAAAGCCTCCAAAATACTTGGGGACAAATCAAATCGTG
>PXYR01000201.1:1408-2770 GCA_003023665.1 Bacteroidota bacterium | reverse complement strand
TTTGGTCCAATGTTTAGCCTGTTGTCTACACCCGTGAATGTTTGGTTTAGATGAAAGATATTAAAACGAATACCTTGCTGCGCTTCAACATCGCCATCTATTTCAATATCTGAAGTTTCCCATTTTTTATTCCAAGCCTTTACATGTTCGGACTGCAGCTCTTGGTACCCAGCGACTTGTGCTCGTGCAGCAAGCCTCGTGGAATTTTCGACCAATTGCGTGGCTCCATGATTCATGCTAGAAAGCAAGGAGACCGTTTTCTCAAGCCTTAATTCTTGTCCTTTAGAAACAGTTAACCGAATTGTTTCACTTGCCCAAAGCTTCCGTAAATCCGTAACCGATTCCCAATCTTGAAGAACATCATTCTTATATAGTGTATTGCACATGGCTACACTTACCTCAAACGCGGTCTTTTTAGTCTTGGCATGTATATATTTTGCATTGTTAGAACTGCCAAAGGAAGCGTGTTCCCAGAAGAACTCGTTGTAATTACTGTCTTCGTTGGTAACATGAAAATCAAGGTAAGAACACAATTCTATTTCACCAGAAAAATTCAAAGGAGTCACACGGTAAGAAACAGCGCCAACTTCGTCTTGAACAATACTTGTAAAGCGTTCTGCATGAACGGCCAAAATTTTACCAGAAGGGAGGGTCGCCTCAAAAGAGCGCTTTAGCAACCCGCTTTTCATGTCTAATTCTCGGTAAAAGTTGTTCACGGCAACTGCAGTATTCAGGTCCAGTTCCTCTTCTCCAACTTTGATTTTGACACCAATCCAATTGCAAGAGTTTAAAACCTTAGCGAAATACTCAGGATAGCCATTCTTCCACCAGCCTACCCGGGTTTTGTCGGGGTAATAAACCCCTGCTATATATGAGCCTTGTAAGCTTTTACCAGTGTAGGTTTCTTCAAAATTGGCGCGTTGGCCCATTCGGCCGTTGCCAATGGAAAACAAACTTTCACTCTTTGGGTGATTTTCCGCATTCCAACCGCGTTCAATAATCTTCCAAGGGTGTGCCTCAGTATATTTGTTTAGCATTCTTCGAATTCAATTTTTAAAAGTGAGCCAACAAATACTCTGGAGTAGTTTCGCCCAATGACTCAAAGTGAAGGTTTGCTTTAAGGGTTTCGGCATTACCAATGCCCACGCTAGCCATTCCACCTTGTTTTGCAGCTTGAACACCCGCAATGGAGTCTTCAAAAACCAAACATTCTGACGGTTCTAATCCTAGAGCTTCTGCTCCTTTCAAAAATACCTCTGGATGAGGTTTGCCGTTTATCACATTATTCCCATCTATTACCGCGCTGAATAATTCAGTTACACCTAATTTATCTAAAACCATTGGTGCGTTTTTGGAGGCACT
>PXYR01000201.1:0-1179 GCA_003023665.1 Bacteroidota bacterium | reverse complement strand
GTAAAATCCCCTCCTAGTTTTTGAGCAACCTTACGCCAAGCGTGAAAATGAAAAACGGCGGTATCTACAATAACGCCGTCTAAATCAAATAGGAATCCTTTAATCATGTGGTTGGCTTATACTTTATATGCTTCGAGCACCTTAAGGTACTCTAAATGGTATTTTATTAAACCGTCTACAGGCTTGCGCATAATTTGCCCTAGTTTCATGTTGCGCTCTGTCAGTACATCTTCCAATATTTCGTGAAAAATCGCACCAACACTTCCTACAAAATGAACAGGAACTAGCTCACAATTGCTAAAACAAGCAATGTGAATATCAGCAAATTTCTCAAACCCTTCACGGACAATTTTCTTGACATAGGGATGCTCCATGTGTTTACCTGCAAATCTGCTAAAGGATGCTAAGTAAACATTGGCGTTAGGCTTGTTGTAAACACTGGTAATAATTTCGTCTTTATCTAACTGATAGGTGTTGTAAAAATCTTCAGCCATTTCAGCAGGAAGCTTTTTGTATAGAAAGTCTGCAACAAGGCGCTTTCCAATAAAGCTTGCGGATCCCTCATCACCTAATACATAAGCTAATGCAGGTACTTCTTCGCTGACCGTTTCTCCATCAAAGAAACAGCTATTGGAACCGGTACCAATAATACAGGTAATCGCTGGTTCGCCTGTATAGGTAGAGTAGGCGCTCGCTACAAGATCATGGTCAACATTAACCTCTGCTTGTGGCAATACCATTTGAAGCCCATCTTTAATGATGTCCTTTAAACTTTCTGAAGATGCTCCGGCTCCATAGAAGTAAACAAACTCAATAGTGCTTCCAACTGCTTTAAACGCATCATTATCGCTTAGCTCTTCGTAAATAAAAGTAGCTGAGTGAAAGTAGGGGTTGAAACCCATGGTTGAGAATCGCTTGTGTTCAGAACCGTCTGAATTGAGTACAACCCAGTCGCATTTCGTAGAACCACTTTCAGCAATTAGTATCATAGCGAGTAAATAAAACTCCCAAGACCCTCGGTCTTGGGAGCATTAAAATAATATATTAAGCAAGGCGCTCTACCAAGTTAGCCAATCGGGCAGAGTATCCGGCTTCATTGTCGTACCATCCTAGAACCTTAACCAGCTTTCCTTTTGCTGAGGTAACCCCTGCATCAAAAACACAACTGTGCTTATCTCC
>PXYR01000200.1 GCA_003023665.1 Bacteroidota bacterium | reverse complement strand
TCCAACATTCTAAGCGTTTTGAAAAATTCAGTAGGTCTTCCATTTATGGTTTTCAGGAGGTAGATACCGGGTTGATTCCACTCCTTAGCGGTGAATTAAACGCTTACCCTATTGTGGTAACCAATGAATTTGGCACAAAATATATTGTTAATGAAGAGAGTTTAAGGGTAAAGTTTAGTGACGCTGCCATTGCAATGAGCCCACTTCCGTCAGGAATTTGGCGAATGATTCTTGATGGTCAAAGGCTCAATTTTTTAAGGATGGGCTCTGAATTAGTCGTCTTGAATGATTTAGGTGAAGAGTTGGATAGACAGCACTTTCAAGGATTGTTATTTGACTTAGCACCAACCGAATATGGTTTGGTATTAAGTGCAGAGAGTGGGTATTATCAATGGAACAATGGTTGGAAAAAAATCGGTTCAGGGCTTCCTATTTTTGCCTTTGATGGCAAAATGGCCCGCACACCTCTTGGAAGTATTGAGGTCAATAAACTTTTCACAGGGAATTGGTCATCAACTGATTTTTCAGCATTAGCCTACAAAAGAGAAGAATATGAGTCAGCTTACGATGTTGATTCTATAGGAACCCTTACTTATACGTTTTCTTCTACAGGTGTGGCGGTTCAAAGTAATAATGACTTGTTATATACCATAGATTCTCATCGTGAATTACCCGACTTACGTCCAGGGAATTATGATGTTGCCTTAATTGCAGAGCAGTTGTTTGTAGCTACACCCTCAGGGATGTATATTTTTGAGAACGGAGGCCAACCAAATCTTCCTTACCAGACTAAGTTCAAGCCTTCCATAGACGGAATACCAACAGAACTTATTCCTCATAGAATTACTGCTCCAAATTCTTTATCCTTTGCAGCTGATGTTGAAGTAGAGAGTAATACGCCTATTTTGGGACGATACAGAGTAAATGATGCCACTTGGGAATATTGGGATGTCAACGGGCCTATATTATTGGAGTATCCTGCACCAGGTAATTATACGCTTCAATTACAGGTAGATAGTAGGTCCGATTTTGCTTCTAGTGAACCTACCTCTTATACTTTTACGGTCCATGCCATTTGGTATAAACGAACAGGCACATGGGTAGGAGTAATAGTATTCTTGGCAGCACTAATTGTACTATGGCAGCGTAAAGAACGATTGCGTGCTAATGAACGCCTTGAATTACAAGAACGGCTCGCAGAAGCTGAACTTCAGAGTAAACGTGGACAAATGAATCCGCACTTCCTCTTCAACGCTTTAGATGCCATTTCAAATTTCATCTTTAAGAATCAGCCAAAAGATGCGGTTCTATATATGGGGAAGTTGGCAAAATTGATGCGATTAACCCTAGAAAGTTCTCGAAGCAAGGAAATGGTTCTTGCCGATGAAATAGATTTATTAGGTAAGTATGTAGATCTGTGTATGTTGCGTTACGGTCAATTCAAATGGCAACTTACTATTGATGATGCCTTAGACCAATACGAAATAACCGTACCTCCAATGTTGTTGCAGCCTTTGGTTGAAAACGCTGTACAACATGCGGTAAGGCCAAATTTAGCATCCAATAAACCTGGAGAGATTACTACCAATATTAGCCTTCGAGATAATCAATTACTTATTGTTATTGAAGACAATGGTCCGGGTATTGAACATCCTGAACAAACTTCTAAAAGCCATGGTTTAGCGATCTTAAAAGAGCGATTGGAATTGCTCTCTAAGAAGAACGCACAAGCATATGATTTGCAATTAGTATCCATTGAAAATAGTGGTTCAATTTTTGGGACTCGTGTTTCACTCATTTTACCCTTAAAGGGTATGGAATAAAACGTAGCTTCAAATAAACGCTTAAACCTATGAATGCATTATTGTTAGACGACGAACAGCCTGTACTAGAAAGCTTAGCGGGAAAACTTGGTCTATTTTGTCCAGAGGTCACAGTGGTGGCACAGTGTAATACGGTAGATGAGGCTTTGACCGTGCTTGCTCACGAATCTATTGATATTTTATTTTTGGATGTCAATCTCAATGGAGAAAGTGGATTTGACCTCATTGAAAAATGGTCAGGTGATGAGCTTCCTTCACTCATATTCACAACAGCGTTTGATGAGTTTGCGGTAAAAGCAATAAAGCATGCCGCACTGGATTATTTGCTCAAACCCATTGATGCTGAAGATCTAGTGAAAGCGGTTCGCAAGGCAGGTCAAAAAGTGAGTAGAGATCTCCAAGATGTGGTTAGCGAAGCGGTCAAAGGGGCACCTAAGAAATTAGTCATTCCGACTACTGAAGGTATGCATATCCTGAATGTTAAGGATATTGTCCGTTGTGAAAGCAGCTCTAATTATACCACCTTTTTCCTCGCGGATAAATCGTATGTATTGGCTTCTAAAACCATGAAGGAATATGAAATACTACTACGTCCGGCGGGCTTCGAGCGCGTTCATAAAAGCCATTTGGTTAATCTTGAAATGATTTCTCGTTACATTAGTGCGGATGGAGGCTATGTGCTCTTAAAAGAAGGGTCTACGGTTCCAGTGAGCAATCGGAAAAAGGAAATTCTGGTTAGTCACTTGAAGCGATTGTAAATGCCTACTGAATATGCCCTTACGTACTATTTAGGCAGCACTATTCTGGGAAGCATACTCTTGTCGGTATTGGTTATTTTGTTGATCAATATTCCGAATGGCACTATTTACCTTGACGGGGCTGGATTCGTATTCTTAATAAGTTGTGGAATCGCGATCGTTAGTTCATTGCCCTTTCCGTCTACTATGCTTTTTTTCTA
>PXYR01000199.1 GCA_003023665.1 Bacteroidota bacterium | reverse complement strand
ACTACAACTTTAGCGAACAACCCAACGGAGTATATACCCTCATGTTGCAAACAAGAAATGGTATACAATACTTGAAAGTGATTAGGCAGTAGAAGTTCAGTTGAAACTGAATGATCCTAAATGGTATAATGAAAAAATATTTTAAAACATGAAGTATCAAGCCTGGATAGTGATTTTATTTTGCTTCTCCGGAGCCTCCGTATTTGGTCAAATAAATCATTGGGAGAGTTTAGTTTTAGAATCGGATATATGGAGCTATAGATTAGGTACGTCTGAACCTTCAAGTAATTGGAATACAACAAACTTTGCTAGTTCATCTTGGTCTGTTGGTGCAGGAGGTATAGGTTACGGAGATGGTGATGATATAACTACTATATCAAATACTCCGTCCTTATACATGCGCATAGAATTTAATGCAAATCAAGTTCAACTGATGAATGCATTAATTTTTCATGCAGATTATGATGATGGATTCATTGCTTATTTAAATGGGATTGAGATTGCTCGTGCAAATGTAGATACCTTAACTCCTTCATTTAACTATTCACCGCCTTATGAGCGAGAGGCCAAGGTTTATCAAGGTGGTAAATCGAGTATGTGGGTTATAGATGAAGATTTGTGGAAAGGAAATCTTTTGAATGGAACCAACGTATTAGCCGTTCATACGATGAATCATCAAGGCACGAATAGTTCAGACATGAGCGCGAGATATTGGCTCCATTGTGGAGTCACGGTTAGTACCCTCGTTAATTCGTTACCGGCAAGCTGGTTCAATTTTAATGCTTTCGAGAGTCCTGTGGCTGTTTGTCGTATCAATTCCTATGAAGAGCTTATTGAGGATGACCCTTCAATACGCGCTGAAATGGAAATTGTATGGAATGATTCGAGTAGTTCGTTTGCATCTTATGGTAAAGCTGAAAACTTAAAAACTTACATAGAAATCGAAAAACGAGGCAGATGGTCTCAGTTCGTATACCCCAAAAATGGATATGCCATTGAGGCGAAAGATTCTTCATGGGAAGATACAGATATAGAACCCATTGGAATGCCCAAAGAAGAGGATTGGGTTCTTCATGGCCCATATGGCGACAGAACATTCATGCGTAATAAGCTAGCCATGCATATGGCACGAAAACAAGGGAACTATGCTTCTCGTACAAAGTTCGTAGAACTAATAATCAATGGAGAATATGAAGGTATCTACGTCCTTATGGAAAAAATTAAACGTGGACCAGATCGAGTAGATATCGCCAAACTAAAACAAGATGAAATAACGGGCGATGATCTAACTGGAGGGTATATTTTTAAAACCGATTGGCAACCCGTAGATTGGTATTCAACATTTGATATGTTAACCAGTTCTAATAAAATTCCATATACCTATACATATCCCAAACGAAAGAATATAGTCGTCCAGCAGGAACAGTATATTCAGAAATTCGTAGACGATTTTGAGCATGCACTTCAAAATACAAATATCCCATATAACGGAAAATACTGGTACGAATATATAGACATCAGCTCATTCGTAGATTTCTTCCTAATGATGGAAATCAGTAAAGACGTGGATGCTTATCGTGCAAGTACTTATTACCACAAAGATAAAGACAGCAAGGGGGGAAAAGTACATGCTGGTCCTATTTGGGACTTTAATTTTGCTTTTGGCACGGTAGACTATTGCAATGGCTATATTCCAACGGGATGGATGTATTCAGGAAATCCATGTTCTGGAACTAACCCAGCCTGGTGGGAAAAACTTGTCAATACACCAGCATTTGCAAATGCCGTTAATTGTCGATGGAATGAACTTATGACGACCGTATGGCATCCTGATTCACTTGCCGAATTCATAAGTTCTAAAGCAGCATTAATTGCCCCTGCAGTTGGAAGAAATCACAATAGATGGCCAACTTCTAATCCTGCAGCCGTCAAATACATAGGATTAAATTATGAAGATGACGTGGATATCATGAAAGATTTTCTGATGCAAAGGATTTTATGGCTTAATGCTAATATGATTGGTAATAGCTGTATAGACTCAAATATCTCAAAGCCCTATGATGTTTCCTTTGCTGTTGATATGAATCCATATGCTGGCATTTACGACACTGTATTTGTTAGCGGTGATTTCAATTCGTGGAGCGGGAATTCTCACCCTCTTTCAGATAATGATGGAGATGGGATATGGACAGGAACCTATGCTATTAATCAGGATTCTATTGAATTCAAATATATATTGGATAATTGGCAGGTTAATGAATCACTCAATGTAAACTTGCCTTGCACAAAAACGTCGGGAAATAATACAAATCGATTTGCTGTTCTCAATAGTAATTTATTTGTCTCCTCATGTTGGGAATCTTGTTTGACTTGTTTTCAATCTGGTTTGGGATATGATACAGTAAAATTTGAAGTCAATACGGCAAATATTATTGTAGGCCCAAATGGTATCTATGCTGGAGGAGGAATTTTAGGTGGAGCAAGAGCCGTTAAGTTACACGACCCTGATGGAAACGGGATTTATACTGGGGATACTATTATTGATGGTTCAGTTGGCGGGAAATTCATCTTTCTGAACAGCCCTTCAAGCGATTCTGATTGGGGTGCAAAAGAAAACTTAGTAGGGCTTCCATGCGCAGATCCTGCAAATTGGAATGATCGAACATTTCCGATATTCTCAAAGGATACGACATTGCAATTTTGCTATGAAACTTGTTCCACTAATAGTCTATGTTCACCTAATCTTCCCAACCATTATAACGTCACATTTAAGGTAAATACTTTAGGCGTTAATATTGGGCCTAATGGACTT
>PXYR01000198.1 GCA_003023665.1 Bacteroidota bacterium | reverse complement strand
TCCTCAATAAAAACACCATTGGGATAGTACTTACGAGCATACGCTTCTATCTGGAAACCTCCCGAGGCTAATGCTTTTAGAAAAGGATCGTCTAAGCTTTGGTTGACGTATTCCTTATTGTTCTTAAAGTAGATTTTATTTGGGCATGACAAACCCAATCTAAACTGTGATTTAGAGAGCATGGATATTAGTTTGGAATTTTAAGTTAATAAAAAAACAGTTGCGGTTAAGGAGAAATTGTTGACACTCAAATAAGTGTCAACTCTCTCCAAGGAAGTTCGTAGATTCTTTTTTTCCATCCTTCTTTTTCAATCTTTACAGGAACTCCCCACAGGCTGCAATTTTTGTTATGGTTTTGAGCGATTTTAAATCTCTCCCCTTTCACTAAAGGTTCTTGAAGCCAATAATATCGGCGATTATTTATATACTCCCTTACCACAACTTCTTTAGCCCCGTCAAGTTTTTGCCTGAAGTACATTACCGGGCTGATATCAGGAGTATTGCTAGGACTTTTCATCTCAGGCTCCATACTCTTTATCGACAGTTCCTCCCTTTCAAAAATCCAACGATCTTTCTCTGGTAAACCTCTTGAGTTTACCATGAAGCGTTTATGTCCGTATAAGCGGTTCCATAGAAATCCACTAGCCCCCATATCAAGGGTGGCAAGGTGCTTTCTCCACACCTGCCACTGAAACCTCACTTTATCCTCCGAGGAAAGAGCATTGTAATGCTTAAAGGTCATTTCCAATAAGTTTTAAAGTTTCATCATCCGTTAAATCAAAGCCGAACATCGTTCTAATAAATACCCTTTTGTACAATCGTTTTGTGTAGGATACTTGTTCTGATAAATCCAGCTCTTCTACCTCAACATCTACGAACCGCCTATTAGCATGAACACGCTCAACGCTTACTGATTTTGCTATAACCTTTGCCTTCGTAGAAACTCTCATTTGCCTTGGCATTTCGAATTCAACCTTCTCACGACACGCCATAAAAAACATATTGATAAGCTCCTGTTTCTCTAAGGCTTTCAAGGAATCAATGGCAGCGTATAGGTTTTCTGTCATTTTTTCTACCGTATGGTTATACTCCTTTACTTTAAGCTCAGTTTGTTTTACACAATCCTGGAGTAATGCTTTGAAGTAATCAAAGTTCTTCTTGAGAAATTCAATGAATTCAGAAAGCTTGGCTCGGTGTGCAACTTGATCAAAATTTGTTGATTCATTCATGTACGCTACCCGAATTTCAAAAATCAATTCTTCGAATTTAAGTAGGTCAAATGCTTCCAATCCAACTTCTAAGCTAAGATCTTTGAATTTCAAGAAAAATCCGACAGGCGATTCATGGTTAACGAACTTGAATTCAAAGTAATTATCATGGCATTCATCCGAAGAAACAAAGTTCTTTCCGTTATCATCTTCCTCAATTCCAATGGGCCAATTAATCTTAGTCAACTCCCACTCTTCAAAGAACTTTGATGACCAATCATAAATTGAGTTTTGAAGCCTCTCTTCTATACCATTGAAGAATTCACCGTATTCTTTCCAATTGGCTTTGACCAGTTCGCCAAAACCGTTTATTTGAGATTGAAGAAGTAGTTTATCTACAGATTCTCCCAACACAACTTTTCCATCATAAGACATAATCTATTTTTTTATAATTAAAAAATGCTGTAGATATGTCCGGTAAAGAATTACATGATAGTGTGTTTTTGATAACGGTACAAATATTACCTTCAAGTGTGCAGTTAATGTTCACAACAAGAATCGGAATCAAATTCCCAAACAATTACTACGGAAAAGGTGGACCTCTATTTTAGTAACCTCCATTGAAGCGAACACTCCAGAGTTATTTTTCTTATTCTAAAACATCTCTTAAAACGGCAGGTGGGGATTTCTTGATCCCAATTCGCCATTTGGAGTAACCCAATATTCAAGATCGTTACCCGAATAGAAGTCGTTCTTATCCACTAGCTCGGATTTTCTAAGACCGTCATAATCGATTGGCCCAGTAGTTTTCTCGCTAAACGGAAGTAAATATTCTCTTGCACAGCTAATACAGTAACCGTACTCTAGTTCCTGCTTAATTTTTGTATTGCAAATAGCACAGCAGTTGTGCTTTTTCGAAAACGCGTTCATTCCGTCTATTGGATTTACAAGGACCTGAAAGAATTGAGGTTGCTCCGCATAAAATCGTTTTGTGGTAAGTGATCTCTTGAACTCTTCTTCAATGTCCATGTACTCTGTAGGATTATCCTTTACTTCAATAAAACTTCCTATGTAACTTCTAAAACTGTACACTCTGTCATACAGCATATTCACATGCATACCCTTATCTGTCATGAAACGCCAGTAAAATAATTCATATAGTGGACCACCATCGCGAAGCTTCTCTCTTTCATAGAATCTCTTTGATTCCCATAGGACCAGATGTGCTGTATAAAAACTACAAAAAGAATGTACGTCACTGCCAATGGCAAAGCTTCCTGGATTAAATAAAGTCTTTTGGTTCAATGAGGAATAGATAACTGATTCTATACCATTATCAAAACGTACTTCTAGATGCAGTGGCCCAAAGAAGTCTAGATTACTCAATTGAGAATCCTCGTTGTAGGCTATGCAGTAAAGCAAGTCCTTAACTGCCAAACTAACTACAATTTCACCAAAACCTAAAGCCTCTGGAAGTTGTCGTTGTATTATTGTGGCATCATTCTGTATCCAACTGATTTCAAACATTAGGGCAACAAGTATATCTGCACGCCAGGAATAACCTGAGGGCTGTTAGACAACTTCTTATTTCCTCTTTCGGAGACT
>PXYR01000197.1 GCA_003023665.1 Bacteroidota bacterium | reverse complement strand
GGATGATTACCCTTAAAGTCTTTCACGGATTGGATAGTTTCAAAAAGTGCCTCTAAATCCTGATCCGAAGCCATAGTGTCGTGCTGCATGTAGTGGCACTTTTGTACCGCTACTCCGCGCTTCTCCAGTGCCGTCAATGCTTGTACCGAATGGGTACGAAAAGAACCCCAATCGTCACTCTGAAAAACGATGAGTTTTTCAGGAGTTTTCATTCCCTTGCTGTTCTGCCAATGACGTTTTAAGCTGTTAACCATTTTTCAATGCTAAAAAGTAGTCCTGTAACGGCTTGCTGAAATTAGAATAATGAAATTCCTGTTCAGCAGTTTTTCTGGCCTCTATTCCAATCTGTTTAGCCAATCCCTTATCCGAATGTAAGGTATGCATAAGAACAGCTATTTGATCACTATCTGAACTATCCCTAATGATCAATGCATTGTTGTGATCCTTTAAAAACATTGCTGAATCACCGTAAGCTGTCGTAATAATGGGAATACCGTAGCCCATGCACTCGCCTAATTTGGTTGAAAAATTGTATTTGTTTCGAATGTTATTGGGCTTGTTTATGACGACCATATAACACGATTCAAGTTTTTGATGAAGCTCTTCTATAGAGAGGTAGTTATGAAAAGTTACCAAATCTTGAAGATCATAACGATTAATGATTTTTCTGATTTTATTCTTGATAGCGGGCAATGTATTAAAATTCGAAAATTCGTACCTAAGGGTAAGTCCGTTTTCTCTAACTGCCTTTCCATATGCTTCAAAAACCGTCTCAATACCATCTTTGAAATTTGTTAACGTCCCTGCATGAAAAATAAAATCTGAATTCAATCTTGAGGGGTTTGAAGGAATAGTCGGAACATCTGTGAGTATGGGTACACGAATCACCTTACACGATGCGGATACAATCGGTTCAAGCAATTCTTCCAACTCCTTAGAGATACATATAAATCCGTCCACAAATGGGAATACGCAGCGCAGCGTGATGAATCGTTTGAATGCATTGGAGAATGGCGTGTCCGTCCTTCTAGCCTTGATGCTGTGTGGAAGTTCATTGAGCTCAACAACGTACTTTTTTTTAGTAATCTTGGCTAGAAATAGAATTACAATCATCTGTGGCCACCGGTAACCCGAGGAGAAAAGCACATCATACTCCCCGCGTGATACAACGTATTTATACAACTTAATCCGATGAAGCCAAGCGCTTATCTCTCGTATTAAAGGCCATTTATCCCATATGCTATTTGTACGCCAATGAAGCACCTTATGGCCTTCAAAGATTACATCCTCAGAGGTAGGCTTAACTTTCTGACCTTCGGAAGCAACTGTAAAATCAATATTCTCAGAACAAATAGCATCAGCATAATTCCTTAACCTATTGGCCATTGCCTGGCCTTTTGGATAGGAGCCTTTGTAAAGGCATAGAATTTTTACTTGGCTATTCGACATCATTATTTTGACCAAAAGGGTGTAAGGATTTCAACGGTCTTTCCAAAGAAATTCTGACTCCTGGTTAAACGCTGATAATTCGTGTCAACTGTTGAACGTAATTTCTGATTGGGAAGCAGCCTTATTTTGTTACCGGCCAGCATATGATCGGCATTCAATTCCCTTTCATAAAAATCATGCTCTAAATATTTACAATGTTTCAAAAGTGATTCCGGCTGTACAATCCACCGCCTAAAATGAATACGACTTCCTTTAAAAAAAACTATGGTACATGCACACGCAAGATTGCTTATGAACCAATCCAAAAGAACTTTTGCTGTTCTTTTGGGCGGTGAAGCGCTTTCCACGCCCTCTTTCAAATCCACTACGACATTCTTTTTTTCAGAATTCAATACGCCGCGAAAATTTCTACAAATATGAAGGATTTGGACTTCAGCAAACTTAGTTAAAGCAAAAGGTCGTGTAGCTTGTTTTGAGGAATCTATAATCAATGACTTTCCGCAATTGTCATAAATAGCATCATATAAGTACTCCGTTGATTCAACGTAGGCTTTGAAATTTTTAGATGGAAAAAACTGATTTCTCAATACTCTTAGATAATTGCTATTTCCTTCAAAAAGATTTCTCAATTTTTTATAGTCCTTTAATGATAAGGGTGATTTTCCTGACCATGATTTCATTACCGGACTCCAAAACCCACATTGACCTATACGATTATTGCAAGAACAGAACTCATCCGCAATGCCCGCTCTATTTATAAATGTTAGTTCCCCACAACTAAACGCATCTTCTGATGAACCCAATAAAATATCTAAGATGGTTGTACCAGAATGCCCATAACCCTGGATGTAAATTATTTTATATGGTTTATTCCTTTTCATCTTCAGGCTTAATTTGCCTTTTAACCTGACATGGATTTCCTACAGCAATACAATTATCTGGAATGTCCGCTGAAACTACGCTTCCCGCGCCAATGATTACATTATTGCCAATGCTTACACCTTTTAATACCATTACGTTGGCACCAATCCAAACATCATTACCAATGGTTACTGGTTTTGGGCCATGAGTCCTTGAATCACTGGCGTGCCAATCGCTATCTGTAATGGTGGTGTTGGCACCCACTCGAACATTATTGCCAATGGAAATATCCTCAAAACAGCCTACAGATGTTGCAGAAAAACCACAATTATTTCCAATGGTTAACGAAGCGTTTTGATGTACATAAACGGTGCACCTTCTATTCAGGCCAATTAGATTACTCGCCTGTGACGAGCGGAACTTGCATTTTATACCAATTGCAAATCGCGATTTTTTCGAAATACGAACAATCGGAATCCCAAAGAATTGAATCCAACCTGATTGTTGTATACCCAATAGAAAAAA
>PXYR01000196.1:943-2851 GCA_003023665.1 Bacteroidota bacterium | reverse complement strand
AGCGTGCTCTTCAGACCTCCAAGTACGAATAGTCATACCCTGAAAAATTACCGGAATTTTGGAATTATGACCTTGATCTGTATGCCTTTCGATAAATGTGATACGGTTCATGAAGTCAGTGTCAACGCACCCAAGAATGTTTTTGAGCTAGAATTACTTGACGAACCCGTTCAGAATTTTGAAGGTTGGGGCCACCCTATACCCAAGGACTTCATTTATGCGATTGAAATAGAGTATGTTGAAGAATTTACCTTAAATAATCAGTGTATCTACACCGTCGGATCTATTAATCAATTGAGATGGAGTGAAAAACTTCAAATCAACGAACAAGGCCAAGTATTTTTTCAGGAAAGTCCTGTCCTTGCCATTGGGCTGCAACATTATACATCCATTCATACTGAGGGGAAACAACTGCCCTATCCCAAAAAAGACAATTATCACTTTGAATGAAGCAAAAAATTCAACTTGTATGGTTCAAGCGTGATTTGCGTTGGTCGGATCATCTTCCTGTACATCAAAGTACCTTATTAGGGATTCCTACCTTGTATTTCACTCTATACGAACCTTCTCTTTTTAATCTTCCCCAATATGATGAGCGCCATGTTCGATTCATTGCGGACTCTGTTGAAGATATGAATAGTCAAGTTGGAAAAAAAGTAGTTTACTTCTTCCACGCTGAAGCCATAAAGTTCTTCAAGATATTGATTGCCAAGTATGATGTAGTCCGCGTGCTTAGTCATAAAGAAACGGGTATCAAATGCACCTTTGATCGAGATATAGCGGTAAAGAAATACTTACAATCAAAACAGATTGAGTGGATACAATCAGATGCAAATGGGGTGCAACGAGGCATTAGAAATAGAAATGATTGGATTAAAAACTGGTACCATGATGCAAGCAAGCCCCTTGTGAATGCCGATCTTGATCTTATTATTAGAAACGCTTTAAATGGAGAGGGTATCGCTGAGCAGTTTTCTAAATCATTTGATCCACATCCGTTTTTTCAAAGAGGCGGAGAACAACGCGCTCATAAAGTAATTCGCAGCTTTCTCAATGAGAGGATAGTTCAATATGCCCGTAGCATTTCCAAACCGCAAGCTTCTAGAAAGGGCTGCAGTAGAATATCTCCTCATTTAGCCTGGGGCAACATAAGCGTTAGACAGTTGTATCAACTGATGAAGAAAACCGAAATTCCTGGATCAAAAAGAAACATAAGAGCATTTGCTGACCGCTTAAGATGGCAGGCACACTTTATTCAGAAATTTGAAAGCGAATGGGAGTATGAATATTTAACAATCAATAGAGCGTATTCTTCAATTGATGAGCAAAAGCCTTGGAATCAGGATTTTTTTGATCGTTGGAAGGAAGGGAGAACCGGAGTACCACTAGTAGATGCTTGTATGCGCTGCCTTACTGCAACTGGCTATCTCAACTTTAGGATGCGCGCAATGGTTGTGAGTTTTTATAGCCAATATCTTTGGCTTCCTTGGAAGCCAGGTGCGGACTACTTAGCCTCCTTGTTTACTGACTTTGAACCTGGGATTCATTATGCACAATTCCAAATGCAAAGTGGGTATACGGGAGTAAATACCATACGTATCTATAATCCTGTGAAACAAAGTAAAGAGCATGATCCTCAAGGAAAATTTATTCGGCAATGGATTCCTGAATTATTTCAGCTTCCAGCCTCCTATATTCACGAACCGTGGAAAATAACGCCTATGGAATTGGCTATGCAGGAATTCCATTTAGGAAGCTACCCCAAAGCGCCCATAGTATCGTTAGACGCCGCCCGAAAGCGTGCAAGCGATATACTTTATGCAAAAAAGCAAGAAGCATTTACCAAAAAGGAATCTAAAAGGATTGTCAGCAAACACGTCAATCCAAGCAAGTAAATGATTATTCCTG
>PXYR01000196.1:0-933 GCA_003023665.1 Bacteroidota bacterium | reverse complement strand
GAAAGCCCTCGCCATGAACATTTTCAATACGTAGTGAAGGATCAACCTTAAGGTATTTACGAAGCTTTGCTACATAAACATCCATTGACCTCCCCGTAAAATAATTGTCCTCTTTCCAAATCTTAAGCAACGCTTTTGAACGTGGAAGCAGTTGGTTCTTATGAGCGGCAAGAAGCTTTAATAAATCACATTCCTTAGGACTCAATCGAGTTACATCTTCCCGGTAAATTAGTTGACGAATTTTAGGCTTAAACATCAATACACCTATCTCTATTTCATCCGGTTCTTCCTCAACATCAGCAAGGTTACGGCCAATAATAGCCTGGATTTTATAGAGCAGTACATCCGTATCAAAAGGCTTTACTAGGTAATCGTCCGCGCCAGCACTATAACCTGCAATTATATCTTCTTTCTGACCCTTCGCAGTCAAAAAGATTAACGGTTGGCCGTTGTCTATTGCTTTGACCTCTGTCGCCAAAGTGATTCCATCTTTCTTGGGCATCATAATGTCAAAAATGCAAAGATCATATTCCCCCTGTTTGTATGCCCTCAAACCCTGAACACCGTCGCGCTCAAGATCCACCTGATACCCGTTAAATACCAATGTATCGCGGAGGAGGTTTCCAAAATTTGTATCATCTTCTACTAAAAGAATGCGTTGCTTAGTCATCTTTTGAGTTTTTAAATATTTCTATTGTAAAGGTTGTACCTTCTTTTAATTGACTTTTCAAATTGATTGTGCCTCCGTGTTTCTCTACTATGTCCTTGACAAAGGACAAACCCAAGCCATGGCCTTTAACGTCATGAATATTCCCTTTAGTTGCTCGGTAAAACCTGTCGAACACTTGATTTTGAGTGTCTTCGTCCATGCCTATACCCCTATCTTTCACTAAGATACTGAACGCAGTGTGGCTTTCAGATAATTGAACGCTA
>PXYR01000195.1 GCA_003023665.1 Bacteroidota bacterium | reverse complement strand
AATTCGCCCAAGACCTTTTTTCAGATTCCGAAACGCGCCTATTTAATCTTTGAATGAATTTCTCCTCAACAATGGTTTCAATTGTTCCTGACATCACATCCGAGACGAAACCACTTTTGGTTGAATTATATATGATCATTTACAGCTCATTGTATTTTAAGGACTTCCCTTTTGCTTTATCTGCAGGATACTTTGCTCCATTTTTAGCAATCTTCTCTAAGGTAATCGACCTCAGATCTAAATTGTGTTTTTCAGCAATTAGCAGCAGGTAAGCAAAGATGTCGGCCACCTCTTCCTTTAGTTTTTCTTCTTTACTGTTGGGCAGTTTTCCATCTTTAGTCCACAGAAATAACTCAAGTAACTCAGCGGCCTCTATAGATAATGCGACAGCTAAATTCTTAGAGTCGTGAAATTGTTCCCAATCCCTGTCATTTCTGAATTGAATCAACTGCTTGGTAAGTTCTTCTTGCATGGATGAATCCTTTTCACCAAGGTAGAAAAAGATGTTCAGATTAGGAGTATCAATACTTCTGTTTCCCGGGTATTACACCTCTAACTCCTCCTCTAGGATCATTAACATCACCTGCCCGTCTTGGAATAAGATGCATGTGGCAATGCATCACAGTTTGACCGGCATCTGTACCGTCATTGGAACCAATATTGAAACCAGTAATGGACGAATCTTGCTCCATGGCTTGAGCTCTTATTTCTCTCATTAGCCTATTCATTGCATTAAGTTCTGGTTGATAAAGTTCAAAGTAGCCTTTGACGTGTCTCTTTGGAACCACCAATACATGTCCTTTGGTAACAGGAAATTTATCATAGAATGCCTTTGATAATTCATTCTCAGCAATAACCTCAGCATGATTACAGAAAATACAATCGCCATATGTTGCATAGTCTTCGGACAGCCCTCGTAAATCAACATCAGATCTGTTACCCTTATTTGAATTGCATTTGTAGCAAAGTGCCTGATAATTGTCTATTTCATCTGGACCTCCAAGACTCTTTGGAACTATATGGTCTACTTCTAGAGCTCTGAGTGAGGCGTCAATGCCACAAAGCTCGCAGCGGTGGTGTGCATTCACTAAAACCTGGTAGCGTACACTTCCTGGGACAGGCCGCCTAGAATTTCTTCTGTGCTCCCAAATATCCACCTGGCGTTTTTCCAAAAATTCCGAAATCTTGGCCTCACAGAGTTTTTTCAAATCTGCTATCTCATGGTCATCATATGAGGCGACTAACTCAAATGAACTTTTGTCTTCTTTAGGTCTTGAGGCAATTTTATTATTGGCTAAGACTCTACCCACCATGTTCTTGACGCGCTCTTGGTAGTATTCGAGCATGGCGTCGTCATATCCCGCTATTTCTCTGGCTATTTCCTCTATAGATGCTTTACCACCATGATGCAACAACGTCCATATCATAACCGGCTGGTAGATATGCGACATGCGCATTTGGTTTTCTATGTAATTTTTGAGGACTTTCAAAACCAATATTTTTATCTCAAGAATCCGTTTAGGATAATATTAATTTCCTAAATCGTCAAATTTATCCTTCAACGAGGGACTATTCTTCGTTAGTTTTTTAATACTCAATCTATCGGCTTTATCATTGGCTAAGCGTAAATTATTTCCTGAAGACATAAGATTTTCTTTCACCTTGTTCAATCTTGCTATGCTCTTATCTATTTCTTGTATTGCTGAATCAAATTTTTCACTAGCCAGACGATAATTTCTTCCAAAAGCAGATTTAAAATCTTCCATCTCACTCTCAAAATTCGCGATGTCGATATTTTGATTTTTTACCGTCTGTAATTCCTGTTTATAGGCCATGGCATTGCGAGCAGAGTTTCGCAAAAGCGAAATCAGAGGAATAAAAAATTGTGGCCTAATCACGTACATCTTCTCATACCTATGTGAGACATCAACAATTCCTTCATTGTAGACTTCATTATCTGCCTCTAGCATACTGACAAGAATGGCGTACTCACAATTCTTCTGATTACGGTCTTTGTCCAATTCCTTGAAGAAATCCTCGTTCTTCTTCTTGGTCGCCGTCTTATCCCCTTCATTCTTCATTTCAAACATGATTGAAATGAGCTCAACACCGTTTTCATCTAACTCACGGAAGATGTAATCGCCTTTACTGCCTGAGCTAGCGTCATTGTCTTTTTCAAAATAAGCGTTAGGGAATGCCGTGGAACGAAGTTTATTGAACTGAGACTCACAATGCTGCTCCAAGGATTCTCCAATCATCTTAGTGGATTGACTTTGCTTAAAATCCTTGTAGCGCTGAACCTCCTCTTCTTTCATAGCAATGAAACGGTCCTTATCCTGTAAAGCGAGAAAATGCTGCTTCTCCAATGCCTCTTTTTCGAGTTTATATTCAAGATCTTTATTCTTAAGGTCAGATTCCAATTCACGGGCTTTGCCTTCCACCTCTTTCATCTGGTTAGCCAGCTCCAATTTCTTTTCGGTTTCTGCATTGGCAAGTTTACCTTCTAACTCCTTAATTTTCGATTGGAGATCAGATTGAGCTTTAACTACCTCAGCATCCACTGCAGCCTTCAATCTTTCAATCTCAAGATCTTTATCACTTATAGCTTTTTGACTGTTTTGCTTTGCTTCAAATACAGCCTTTTCCACAGCAGCAGTTTTCTCCTTAGTAGCGGCCGATTCCGCGCGCTTCAATTCTTTTTCAAATTGCTCATCACGTACTTGTTTGACAAGACTTGAGTATCCTTGTTCATCTACTTCAAAAGGAGTTTT
Organism: Bacteroidota bacterium; assembly: GCA_003023665.1. Classification (GTDB taxonomy): domain Bacteria; phylum Bacteroidota; class Bacteroidia; order Flavobacteriales; family Schleiferiaceae; genus UBA10364. The sequence goes on along the minus strand of PXYR01000195.1, from coordinate 89 downwards.
ACAATGGGGACAGGTTAGCTTATTCATACTATTTGATTTTATCTAAGTTCTACACTCAATTAAGATAGCTTCGTGGCGAAAAACGCAAC
>PXYR01000194.1 GCA_003023665.1 Bacteroidota bacterium | reverse complement strand
ATACTGTTGTAATGAGTTGTCATTACCCCATAGGTCTTGCTTTTATTCAGCTCCATTAAAAACACTTGTGCCATAGAAGACCCTAAGTCGGGGTCGGAGCCTGAACCAAATTCATCTATGAGTACAAGCGTTTTGTTGTAGGCAGCGTTTAGAAAATAGTTCATCTTGGTCAGCTTAGAACTGTACGTGGAGAGTTCATTTTCTATACTCTGCGAATCGCCAATATCTGCCATTAAGCCGTTAAACCAACCAAGTGTGCTATCGGGGTGAACGGTGACAAGAAGCCCGCTTTGTAGCATAAGCTGAATTAACCCAACTGTTTTAAGCGTAATGGACTTACCACCTGCGTTGGGACCTGAAATCACCAAAATCCTGTTCTGAGGATCCAGTTTCAAATCAAGCGGCACAACGCTCTTGCCTTTAGCTTTATTAAAGCTTCGAAGCACCGGGTTGATCGCTTTAATTAAATGAATAGAGGGCTTATCAAGTAATTGTGGTAAGCAAGCTTCTTCATCCAATGCATGAAGGGCTTTAGCATTAACAAAATCAATTTGATAAAGGGCTGTGCTATAGTCCCGGAGCTCATTTCTATAACCAGCAACAAAGCTTGTAAGAAGCCTTAGTATTCGTGTGACCTCTCGTTTTTCTTCGTCTTCTAGAACAGCTATCTCATTGTTGATTTCAAGCGTTTCGGCCGGCTCAACATAAAATATGGTGGCTTTGGAGGACGAACCGTGAAAAACACCATTTACTTGGCCCTTAAAGGCTCCTTCTACGGCGAGCACTCTTTTGTTGTCGTGCACGCTCTCTTGGGTATCCGCGAGAATACCGGATCCGGCATACTTTTTAACCGCTCGGTAAAATATTCGATCGGCGGCACTGCGCTTTTTAGCTAGGTTTGCCCTGATTTTTCCCAAGGCCGGCGAGGCAGACGTTTTTACAATTCCCCTACGATCTAATACCCGGTCAATTTCGTCTGGTACTGCTTTATTCTTTTCTAAATGTGCAAGTTTATCTTGAATAGATGGCGTTCTTTCAGCGTGTTGCTTGAAAAAGCTAAATACCTTGTTGAAGCTTTCTATCAGGTTCTTGATAATTAGAAAATCTTCTCCCTCAAGTGTTGCTCCTTGGATTTTTAAGCGCACGAGAAAGGGTTTGATGTCTTCTGAGGCAAGAGCGGGAACAGGAAACTCGCTATGATACAACCCCAACACTTCGTGAACCTCCTGCAGGTCGCGCGTTACAGCTTTAAAGTCGCTAGAAGGTTTTAGAAGATGGACCCGTTCTCTTGCTCTTTCCGTAACAGCACGGGAGGCAACGGCCTTTTTTACAAGGTCGAATTCAATACTTTCAAATAAGTCTTCTGGGTAGGTATTCAAAACGTCATGGTGTCCGATTTATCCGCGGTACACATCTTCATCGCTAGTAACGCTTGCGGGCCCTTCATGTTTACGGAATCCTCCAGCAAGGAGAAAGGCTAGCAAACTAACAAGCAGTGTTGTTACCACATCTACAACGGTCCAGAAGATTCCTACAGGGACATTTACAAGGTCGTTCTGTAAATCCCCCCAAACCCAAAGCGCGACAAGTACAATTGCTCCAGTAAATGGTTTGACACCCTTATGCGTTCTCCACGAAGGAACTTGAGCGGTTCTTACGGACCAATAAACCGCAAAACCAGCACCAAAGGCGTGTGCAACGAGCATGGTATATACCGCTGATGGGTTGTCAAGCATATACTGATTCATTAATTCTGAGCGACCGCTCCAATCTGCCGCGGCTAAATCTGCCATAGGCAGTGGATCTAAGAACAATGAGAATAACTTGTGCAATACAGAGGTTACTACAACAGCAATGACCACCCCAACTATCGTTAAACCAATAGAACGTAAGACGAACAGAAACTTTTTCATGGCGATGAAATTTTAGATGAACCAGCTTTCTACTACCTCTAGTGATAAAGCGGCAACCTCTAATTTATTCTTTTTACGATAGCCGTTTAGCTTTTGGTGCAAGGCTGCCGGTTTGTTGTCGCGCAACGCCTCTACAGTATGGAATCCAGCTTGAGCTATATGGTGTGACCATTCTGCGGGCACGCCTACAGATTGGAACTCTTCTGGACTAGCAACGGTATCAAACTTTTCAGGGCGCATTTGAGGGAAGAACAACACTTCTTGTATACTGTCTTGATTGGTTAGCATCATGGTAAGCCGATCAATACCAATACCTAGCCCAGAAGTAGGGGGCATCCCATATTCTAGTGCACGGACGAAGTCTTGGTCAATAAACATTGCTTCGTCATCTCCTTTTTCTGACAGTTTCAGCTGGTCCTCAAAACGCTCAAGCTGATCAATAGGGTCGTTAAGTTCTGAATAAGCATTTGCCAATTCTTTGCCATTAACCAAGAGTTCAAATCGCTCCGTAAGCTGTGGGTCTTCTCTGTGCTTTTTGGAAAGAGGAGACATCTCTACAGGATAATCAATGATGTAGGTAGGTTGAACATAATGATGTTCGCACTTTTCCCCAAAAATCTCATCTATAAGCTTGCCTTTGCCCATGGTTTCATCCACATCAAGACCGATAGATTTTGCCGCGTCGCGTACTTCAACTTCGGTCTTGCCGATGAGGTCAAGCCCAGTATGTTCCTTAATCGCCTCAAGGATAGGTACTCGAGCATACGGCGCTTTAAAGTCTACAGATTTGTCTCCAATAACGGCTTGTGTTGTGCCGTTTACTGCTTTTGCAACTTCTTCTAGCATATTCTCCACAAACCTCATCATCCAATGGTAATCCTTATAGGCTACGTAGATTTCCATTACTGTAAATTCTGGATTGTGTGTTTTGTCCATTCCTTCATTACG
>PXYR01000193.1 GCA_003023665.1 Bacteroidota bacterium | reverse complement strand
TATTTATTTTTCCAAATTTCCTTTTGTTGAGCACTGGCTTGCTTTTCCTTGGCGTTGGAAGATGCTATCCATATTGCAGTGCCTTTAATGCCCTCTGGTAAGTATTCTTGAGCAACAAAGCCCTCGGAATAATCGTGAGGATAAAGATAGTTTTTACCGTGTCCAAATTCCTTTGCCATTGCGCTAGATGGATTACGAAGATGGTCAGGCACCTCCAGATTTCCTGTCTTTTGAACCAGTTTTTGCGCTTTACCAATGGCTACATATGCGCTGTTGGATTTAGGCGAAGTTGCTAAGTAAATGGTGCATTGACTGAGGATTATTCTACTTTCCGGCCAACCTACGCGTTCAACGGCACTAAAGGTTTGGTTGGCAAGCATTAATGCGTTTGGGTTGGCTAGACCTATGTCTTCAGCGGCAGAAATAATCAAACGCCGTGCAATGAACTTTACGTCTTCGCCACCCTCAATCATTCGAGCTAGATAGTATACAGCTGCATGAGGGTCAGATCCTCGAATAGATTTTATGAAGGCAGAAATAACGTTATAATGTTCATCACCGCCCTTGTCGTATCGAATTTGTGCGTTGCTGAGAACTTCTTCTGCAAATTGCTCATCTATCTCCTGTCCAGTTTTTCCATGCTGAAAACACAATTCAACTAGATTGTACAACTTTCTTGCGTCTCCCATGCTTTGTCTAATGAGAAAATCATGAGCTGTAATCACCAGATTCTTTTTTACGGCATATTCTGTAGCATTGGACAAGTCAATCATTTTGGCTAGGTCATCTTTGGAATGCGAATTCAAGACGTAGACTTGCATTCTAGAAAGTAAGGCTGCATTTATTTCAAAGGATGGATTTTCAGTGGTAGCGCCAATTAACGATATCCAACCGCGCTCCACGGCATGAAGTAAACTATCTTGCTGCCCTTTGTTAAACCGGTGAATCTCATCTATAAATAAAAGAGGTCGATTTTTGTCAAAGAGACTTTTCTTTTCAGCTTTAGCAAGTATTTCTCGAACATCTTTAACACCTGCGTTAACTGCGCTGAGCTGGTATAGCGGCGCATCAAGTTCTTTGGCCAAGAGTAAAGCTAATGTGGTCTTGCCCACACCAGGAGGGCCCCATAGTATAATAGAGGGCAATCTGCCTAAACTTAAACTCTTACGCAATGCGCCATTTTGACCTATTAAATGTTCTTGGCCTAAATATTGGTCCAAAGATTGTGGTCGAAGCTGTTCTGCAAGCGGTTTCATTATTCGAAAGTAACTATCTTTTCGCTATGTCCGATTGGAGAAAATATGGAATTCATAAGGGATTGTTCCTTTGGCCAATTCTTTGGATAACGGTGGCGTGGTTAGTTTTTACTTTTGAGGTAGCTACAGGGCATTCGCTGAGTAAATTCGGTTTATTACCCGGGAGTTGGTTGAAATGGTATGGGCCGCTAACATTTCCTTGGTTGCACGGCGATTTGAATCATATCACTAGCAATACAATCAGCTTGTTCTTTGTGGGCATGTTAATCCGTTACAGTTTCCCCAAAGTATTTGATAAAGTATGGCTTACTAGCTTACTACTACCGGGTATTATTCTATGGTTTATTGGGAGGCCGAGTATACATATAGGAGCTAGCGCATGGTTATATGCCTTGGTAAGTTTTGTATTCTTTAGTGGTGTATTACGTCTCCATGTGCGCCTTTTGGCACAAAGCATGCTTATGGTGTTTTTATATGGCAGTTTCGTTTGGGGGGTGCTACCGCACGACCCGTCCATTAGCTATGAAGGGCATCTTAGCGGTGCAATAGTAGGGTTTTTATTGGCCATTCTTTTTCGCAAAGAAGAACCTATAGAACCTTTAAAAAACATTCAGCCAATAGCAGAGGATGATGTTCCGTGGGATGACTGGAAGCATCCATTTGAGCGCGAATTAACTTATGAAGAGATTAACCCAACTGCTGGTAAACCGTTGCAACAGCCACAAGTCCGGCCGTTTCGGTACGAAGACGGCTCGAGCCCAGATGAATTGGCTTAGCGCCAATCTGTTTTGCTAAAGCAATTTCGCTAGGGGAAAAATCACCTTCTGGACCAATGAGTATGGTCGTTGCAAGCCCCTTTGTTAATTGTTCAGTAATAGAAGTTTTTTGACCGTCCTCCTCACAATGTGCAATAAGCATATTAGAATGGTCCGTGGAACAGAATGTTTTGAAAGGAATGGCCTCCGAAATAACTGTCAACGTACCTTTCATACTTTGTTTGGTAGCGCTTAAAGCGATTTTTTCTAAACGCTGTATCTTAACAATCTTACGTTCACTACGCTCACAAATAAGGGGAACAATACGCTTAATGCCCATTTCAACAGCCTTCTCAACGAAACTTTCAAATCTATCCATGTTTTTGGTAGGTGCTATGGCCACGGTGAGCTCATAAGGAATACTCCCAAAATTAGATTTCACTTTAGTAAAAGACCCATAAACATTTGATTTAGAAGCAAATGATATATTTCCTAAATACAAGTTTCCGTCTCCACAAATGAAGTGAATAGAATCACCTACAGTTTTTCTCAGCACTTTGACACAGTGCTGAACTTCAGCTTTATCTAAATAGAATTCTAATCCTTTTATTTGTCCTAAAAAGAGCTGCATTAAACGCCAACTTTATCTTTAGTTCTATTGAGTGGCCGCTCAATTTGTTTTTCAATAAACTCTATAATCTTACCCGCGACATCAACACCTGTTACATTTTCAACGCCTTCGAATCCTGGAGATGAATTCACTTCTAAAACCAAAGGCCCTCTTTCTGATCTCAGCATATCTACCCCGGCAATATTTAGTCCCAAAGATTTCGTAGCTGCCACGGCTGTCTTTTTTTCAATGGAGCTCAGCTTTACTTTTTCTCCTAAACCGCCTCTATGA
>PXYR01000192.1 GCA_003023665.1 Bacteroidota bacterium | reverse complement strand
TAATCCAGCCCATAGAATCAGCAATACAAAGTGCAATCAATCCCATTCCTGTATTCGCAATAGAAATTGGGTGAAAGTCCACGCCAGTAAACAGCCTTGAATCTCTATACATTCCGTTTGGAAGGCGTTGAAGTTCAAAAACGCTAAAGCTATTTCTGAACAATGAATCTATTTGCGGGTCTGCTTGTGGGTTTGGAGGAACTGTAATACAAGCATTACATGAATTCCAACAAACGGTAGCTAAGGATGTATCTCCGTTAATGGCTAAAAAGCGATTAGTATAAATTCCCGTTGTTTTTGTACAAGACGCTCCCAGAATCAAGTTTTCTTGGTCGTTCCAACCATCCACGGTGAACTTATATTCAATGGAGTCGGCAGTTAATGGAAGAGTTACTGTCCAGATTCCATCACCGTCAGAATCGTCCATAGCATTACAGTTCCCACACCATGAGTTGAAATCACCATTAATGTAAACTCCATTTGCAGTAGATCCCGAATATTGGTTCATATTTATCGAAAAGGATACATTGCTAGTTCCAGTTATTGATGGACATGTTCCATCAGTAATACACGTTTCGAAACAGAAAAGTAGGGTGGTGTCTTGCGAAAACGTTGGGATAATTCGATCATCAAAATTAGAAGGGTCAGCACAAGGAAGACCTGTTAAATTCTCTTTTGTGCCCCAATCAGTGGCATTAGAAGGACTATTGAAGAACACAAAATTTCCTCCGCTAGTACCGTTGAGAAGTACACTGCCTTCCCAAATACCGTCGTTATCGGTATCGTTTAGAGGAACTGCATTAGCACCTCCCAAAATACCTCCACCTGCATACATCCCATTAGGTCCCACAGTGATGTTTGCGGTATTCACTTTAAAAGTAACAGTGTAATTATTGGAGGGAGGTGGAGTTGCAATACACGCGCTGCATGAGTTCCAGCAAACAGTTGGCAAGACAGTACTTCCATTGATAGCTAGATATCTATTGGTATATGGACCTGTAGTAAAGGTACATGGTGAACCTACGCTAAAACTCTCTTGATGCGTCCAACCATCCAGAGTGAAAAGGTACTCTATTGAACCTTGAGTGAAAGGGAGTGTAACGGTCCAAATTCCGTCTCCATCCGAATCAGTCAGTGGGTTACAACTACCACACCACCCGTTAAAATCACCATTGATATATACCGTATTGAAAGAACCGGTGTAGGCATTCATATCGACTGAAAAAGTAATGTTATCTGGCCCTTGCTGACCTGGACAGGTGCCATCAGTCACACATGTTTCATAGCAAAAAAGAAGAGTAGTATCTGAATTAAAAATGGGAAGCGTTCTATCGTTCCAATTATTTGGATCTGCGCAAGGCTTTCCTGTTAGGTCTTCTTTTGCTCCCCAATCAGTGTCATTTGCCGGACTGTTTAAGAAAATAAACTTGCCTTGAGAATGTCCATTGAGCACGGCACTTCCTGTGTATATATCATCACCATCAGGGTCTTCTAGTTTGACCGCTCTAGCATTTCCAAGAATTCCGCCTCCGGCATACAGCCCGTTGGGCCCCACAGTGATGTTGGTTGCGTTAACTGCAAAGGTGACGGTATGCAATGGTGGACATTCAATACAAGATTCCCAGCAAACAGGATTCAGTACAGTATCACTCAGGACTTGAAGATATCTATTGGTAAATGAACCCGATGTATTTGTGCAGCTTCCTCCGGGTGAAAAGTTTTCTGAAGTATTCCAACCATCTAAAGAGTACTTATATTCTATTGCGCCTTGCGAAATGGGTAAAGTAGTCGTCCAAATGCCGTCGTTATCTGAATCACTTAATGGATTACATGTACCGCACCAATTATTGAAGTCTCCGTTAACATAGGCAGTTGTAAAAGAATTGGAATATTGATTTAAATCAACTGCAAAAGTGACTTGAGCATTTGATGGGTTAGTTGCACTGCTTTCTTGATAAACTCGTACATAATCAATTTCCATGGCTGCTTGAGTAAACGCAGAAGAAATACTTGGTAATACGGCAAAGTTCAACAAGATGAATTGTTCGTCATCAAACGGCCATGTAGAAGCATTTTTGGTAGAAGGAGAATAGGTATAGTGCCTGTTGTTATCAATAAAAAAGGATATGGAATCCTCATTCCATTCCATTGTGTAGGTATGAAAAGAACTTGTGGCCGTGGGCAGATACACGCCATGGTAATTTTGAGTAGCTCCAAAGCTAGAAGGTGTATGAAGAGCACTAGAAACATGATTTACATTCGAGCCCCAATGCTCCATAATGTCAATTTCACCACAATCAGGCCAAGGCGTTGTGCCAAATCCTTGAGTCTGCCAATAGGCACCTGGTTCAGTAATATTTTTACCAAGCATCCAAATGGCTGGCCAAGTACCCGCTCCGGTAGGGATTTTTGCTCTTACTTCAACTCTACCATATTTGAACGCAAATTTTGAATTGAGTCTTGCAGACGTATAGTTTTTAGTAACCCCCTGATTGGTGTAATTTTCTTTTACAGCTCGTAGAAATAATTTTCCGTTTTTGACATTTGAGTTGGTATCCTGATTGGTATAATGTTGAATTTCTCCGTTGTACCAACTTGAACCATTTGGCAATTGCGTTTGGTGAAACCAACGATTAGGATCTACACCACCTCCAATGTTATAATTGAATTCGTCTGACCATACCAATGAATCGTACCTCGCGGATTGAGAAAAACCCATAATTGGTAGTGAGAATAAAGCAGAAAGAAGAAAGGCGTTTTTGATGGTCATGACTAACATTTGAGGAAATGAATTTAATTAAATTCAAGAACTTTATGGCAAGAATGAAACTATTGTACTAAACATAGGTTTCAAGAACAAGCGTTTATATATTATGCTACCTTTCCATATGCCTAAAATTATACACGCTATTTCCGGACCTAGAAACATTA
>PXYR01000191.1 GCA_003023665.1 Bacteroidota bacterium | reverse complement strand
TAATTTGTTACGAGTCTTTCTGATCGTTCACGCATGATTTGCCGCTCTAAACTGTCTGCGTGTGGGGTAGAGAAAAACAATCCCAAACCTCCTAGGTGCTCATAGTTCTGGGCATAAGCTAGTGCTACATAGCCACCCATACTGTGTCCCAAAACAATGGGCTTTTCCAATCCAAGAAAATCAATCACCTGATGCACAGCATCCGCCATTTCTTCCATAGAATGAACACTACCCAGTGTTTCACTTTTGCCGTGTCCGGGTAGATCAATGCGAACCACCAATCCTTTGGATTCAAAACTAGAAATCATTCCGTCCCACATTCTGCTGTCTTCTAGAAAACCATGCAGCAACACTAGTGGGGGTAATAAAGAAGGCGCGCCCGACATTTGGTAATAAACGGGCGCGCCTTGGTACGGTATAAACGTCATTATTTTGCCATAAATGCCTCGATTTCTTCCACCGTTTTTGGAATTTCTCGAGTCAAGTTTTCGTGTCCTTCTTTGGTGACTACGATGTCGTCTTCAATACGAATACCTAGTCCTTCTTCTGGAATATAAATACCTGGCTCTACGGTAAACACCATGCCCTGCTCAACGGGTATGGTCCATAAACCGTAATCGTGCACATCCAGCCCCAAGTAATGACTTGTGCCATGCATAAAGTACTTTTTATATGCAGGCCATGCCGGATCCTCCTTGGCTACATCATCAGAAGTTATTAGTCCAAGGGTTAACAGTTCATTGGTCATTAAATCCCCAACTTTTTTGTGGTAGTCGTCCAACATTATACCCGGACGAAGCATAGATATGGCACCCTCATGTACGCGTAAAACGGCATTATATACTTCTGCTTGACGCGCAGAGAATTTGCCGTTGACCGGAAAACATCGGGTAACGTCACAGGTGTAGTTTCCGTATTCAGCACCCACATCAAAAAGGACAAGATCGCCGTCATTACACTGATCGTTGTTCTCAATGTAGTGCAATACGTTTGCGTTATTTCCTGCCGCGATAATTGGAGTGTAAGCAAAACCACGGCTGCGGTTCATCAAAAATTCGTGCATGAATTCTGCTTCCAATTCGTGCTCCCAAACGCCGGGTTTCATGTATTTCAAAATGCGCTTGTAACCTTTTGTAGTGATTTCAGCGGCCTTACGCATAACCTCTAATTCAGATTCGGTTTTGGTTCCACGTACGCGGTGCAAAATGGGTTGACTACGCTCAAATTCGTGTGCGTGGTAATGCTCCTTAATCCACTTATTCATTCGGTCTTGACGCAATTCCGTTTCAACATGAGCTCTGAGGTGTTCGTTGCCGTTTAGATAAATGCGTTCAGCATTAATAGCCATTTCATTAAATACGCGCTCAAATTCGGAAAGCCAAAAAACAGTTTTAATACCGCTAATGTCGAATGCCTGATCCTTCGTGTATTTGGCTCCTTCCCATACAGCAATAAGGTCATTAGTTTCCTTTAGGAATAGTACTTCACGGAGACTTTCTTTATGTGCGTCTGGAAATAGCACGAGTATGCTTTCCTCTTGGTCCGCGCCACTGAGATACAAAATATCACTGTGTTGTTTAAAGGGCAGGTGACCGTCAGCGCTTGAAGGATAAATATCATTTGAAGTGAAAATAGCTAATGAATTAGGTTTCAAAAGCGCCGTAAATTTTTTACGGTTTTCAACAAAAATCTGACTCTTTAATTGGTGGTATCTCATGATAGGCTCTAACTATATTAATTTAGAAACGTTCTATTGTGATTTTAATCGCCTTTACGAGTCAGACAAAAGTCTGTGTCGTAAATTTGGAATGCTAAAATAAGGCTCTTAAACTATAAAATTGCTTATGGCATCAACTTCTAAAGGTCTTTTCGGCTCATCCTTGGCTCGCAAGTATTGGATGGCTGCCACTGGATTGTTTTTGTGTACGTTTTTAGTCGGACACTTATTGGGTAACCTCCAACTCTTTGTTTCGGGGGAAGAGGGACGCTTAGCATTCAATGAATACGGTCATTTTATGACCACCTTTCCTTTGGTGAAAATCCTGTCCTACTTAACCTATATCAGTATCCTTTTGCATACCGTTGATGGAATTATGCTCGCAAGTCAAAATCGTGCAGCTCGTCCAGTAGGTTATGTGAAGGAAAATCAATCCGTTAATGCCTCTTGGGCTTCCCGAAAAATGGCGTTGCTTGGGATACTAACATTATTTTTCATTGTGGTGCACATGAAAAGCTTTTGGTATGAGATGCACTTTGGGTCTTTAGGAACAGATGCTAATGGCAACAAGGATCTTTGGACTTTGACCGTAACGGCTTTTGAGCAATGGTGGTATGCCGCGTTTTATGTGGTAGCAATTACGGGTTTGGCATTTCACTTGAGTCATGGGGCGCAGAGCGCATTTCAAACCTTGGGCGTAAATCATCCCAAATACACTCCAATTATTAAGAATGTGATGACTGCTTTTGCATGGTTAATTCCTGCAGGATTTATAGCTGTAGCTGTTTTCTTGTACGTCGCTCAACCGGGTCAAAACTTATAATTCACTTACCTATGGCATTAGATTCTAAAATTCCAGCTGGCGTATTAGCCGATAAGTGGACAAAACATAAAGGTGAGATTCCATTGGTATCTCCAGCAAATAAAAGATTAATTGATGTAATCGTTGTAGGTACTGGTCTAGCGGGTTCTTCTGCAGCTGCCTCGTTGGCAGAGATGGGTTACAACGTGAAGGCATTTTGTTTCCAAGATTCGCCGCGTCGCGCACACTCAATTGCAGCGCAAGGAGGAATTAACGCAGCAAAGAACTACCAGAATGATGGTGATTCCGTGTACCGATTGTTTTACGATACCATCAAAGGAGGCGATTACCGTTCAAGAGAAGCCAACGTTCACCGTTTGGCTGAGGTAAGCCGCAATATTATTGACCAGTGTGTGGCTCAAGGTGTTCCTTTTGCCCG
>PXYR01000190.1 GCA_003023665.1 Bacteroidota bacterium | reverse complement strand
GAGTTTGCTTCTCGCTTCTAGATGTTGCAGAGAACGCATCATCTAATCGACTGAGCACTTCGGGTGAAATTCTAAGCAGTTTTCGCCGCTTGGCACGAGCAACCTTCTTTAACTCCTCTTCTAAAATCGCCCAACCTTGCTCTAGGGCCTTTTGAACCAAAGGCATTGGATTTTTGATTTGAGAAATAGCTCGGATTTCATCTAGGGTGAGCTTTTCATTCGACTTTAATGCCTCATAGAGTAAAAACAATGAATCAGAAAGTTCGGTTTCATTAGGAATTACTCCAGGGTCAAGCACCAGAACACTTTGAGAACTCAGTTTCAAGCCCGGTGGTAAAGCGGCATTCATTACATCTCCAATTGGCGCCAAATAATAACTGGCCATCCACTTCCACTGCAGCAGTTGATGTTCTAGAACTACTGGATACTCATCCAATACACTAATAAGAAATTTTAGTGAGAGATCTTCCTCTATTTCCAAGATACGCACAACAAGTGCAGCATATTCTTTCCGCTTTCCAAATTGTACCAAGACGCGCATCCCAGAAACCAATTGACCATTGTATTCACTAGGCACAGCATAGTGAAAAGTTTTGTCTAAGGGTAAGGGAAGAATGACCTCAGCTACGAGCATTTATTTTTTGGGTGGTTTAGGTAAGTTCTTTTTAACAAATCTAGCCTCACGTTTTGCTAATAGACGCATCTCATTATCGAAAAAGCTCAGTGTTTTTCGCGCGGAAGATTCAGTTGAAGTTGCTATTGATTTAAATTCAATGAGGTCGTATTTCATTTTTGTTAAATCCGCCAATAAATCTGCTGTTGTTAGCTCCAAAAGCTCAATATAATATTTCTGATAGGCTTCGTATAAATCTGTTTGGCCATTGTAAAACAGTTCATCGCCATAGTTTCGAATGTGGCCGCTCAGGGATTTTATCAATAGTTTTTGTGCAGCATATAATTTATCTAAATCAGTTGAACCCAACTCGCGTTGCAGGTAGGAAACCAAACTATCTACCTCAGCTGCACCTGATTTCATCTCCTTAGTGTAGGCAACCAATTCCATCTGAGCATTAAATCGCTTAACGATTTGACTTTCTCTAACATTGATATCGTAGAGCTCCGCATACCCTTCCATTTCCACTGAAACTTTTGCAAATAATAACTCTATCTGACTTACATAAGTGTGACCGTATCCAGAGCGCGGATCTTCATTTAACCAATCGCGGAGATTGGAAGAAGTTAATTCAATAATTTCACCAAGACTTTCTGTAGCCACCTGCACAAGTTGCTGTTCTTCCGGTTCATCAAGACGAGAAAACGAACGGTTTGTTTTTCTCCAAATATTAAATTGTTCTTCAATTAATGGGGTGATTTTCTTTTCCTTTTCATAGGTCATTACACCGTCAATGATGTCCGAAGTTATAGACATTGTTTTCTCAACTTCACGAGAAACTCTCCTGAGATTACTGCTTGTACCTTGTGCGATTGCAACAGTGAAAGAGAGCACAGCGATTGCAGTTAATAGTTTTTTCATTGGTTCATCATTTTATTTCAATTTATGGATCTTTTTTGTGCCAGCGTACATATCAAACTGAAGCAATTTACATTCCAATTCTCCATTGAATAGATTCCATTTTCGCGATGGACGCAACCCAATGCTTTTAATTGCCTCCATATCCGATGTAATCCACATAACCGTCCAGCCGGCATATTTTTTCTTTAACACATCACCCATATCACGATAAAACTGATGTGTATTCGCTGCGATTCTGACATTGTACGGCGGATTTACAAGCAATAGACCTTTCTCACTAGGTGCTTCAGATTCGAAAAAATCTGCTCGTTTTAACCGAATAACATCATCGAACATAGAGCGCTGAATATTATTCGCGGCTGCATCCAATGCATAGGTATCTAAATCACGACCAAAAAACTTACCCTCATATTCTTTGGCACGACCAAGCAAGCCGCTTTTTATCTTTTCAAATAAGTCATGATCGTAACCCTTCCAAAAACTAAATCCAAAATCTCCTCTGTAAATGTTTGGAGGCATATTATGCGCTATTAATGCCGCTTCTACTAAAAAAGTGCCAGAACCGCACATGGGGTCCAAAACCGGCATACCCCCATTCCATTTACTGTGCATAATAATACCGGCTGCGAGAACTTCATTCAGGGGCGCATGCGCTGATTCCAGCCTATAGCCACGTTTATGCAATGAATCGCCTGAAGTATCTAAGTATACCCGAATGGTATCCTGATATATATGAATATGAATTGGAACTTCAGGATCATTGCGGTCTACAGTTGGACGCTCACCGAGCTTATCTCGGAATCGATCGACTATAGCATCCTTAGCTTTTAAACCCGCGAAGCTACTGTGATTTAGCAATTCATTACGGCCTACTACATCCACTGCAAAGGTGGTTTGAACGTCAAAATGTTCTTCCCAAGGAATGGCGAGCAGTTCGTCATAATAATGCTCCACATCCTCCATTTCAAATTCTGCTAATGGCAGTAGTACTCGTAGCCCTGTTCTTAAACCAAGATTAATTTTATAGACGAAACCAAGGTCTCCAATTACAGAAACAGCCCTATTTAGCTTTTTAATTTCACGCCCACCAAGAGCGAGTAATTCCTTGCTCAATATCTCTTCTAATCCGAAGAGTGTTTTTACTACCAATCGGTAATCTTTATTTTCCGGCACCCTTTTGCGTTTTAATGCTACAAATGTAAGCTAACTTTATACCCATGATAGAATGGTACGAATTAATTGCGTTGGTCTTTGGCGGCTTTATAGCTGGCTTGATTAACGTTGTTGCTGGAAACGGTTCCGCGATCACTCTACCTCTTTTAATGTGGCTAGGCTTGGATGCCAATACTGCGAATGCTACAAACCGCGTTGGTGCCATATTTCAAACTACAAGTGCTATCACTTCATTAAATAAAACGAAACGGGTTAAGTATAT
>PXYR01000189.1 GCA_003023665.1 Bacteroidota bacterium | reverse complement strand
TTTTTAGTCGAAAGGCAAAACATCATGGTCGAATAAACCCAGAAAACAAAGAGCATAGGTTTCTAAAGACATGTGGTGCTAACTAGTTGCTTAACTCAAAACTCCCTTAGATATCTAAATGGTTTTGGGATAAATGGGTTATTTTAGAGTAACTAAAGATAAACCCCATGATAATCACAACCACCTCCACTGTTCCTGGAAACGAAATCACCGAAATATTGGGCATCGCACGAGGTTCTACCGTACGTGCCCGAAATATTGGTCGCGACATCTTCGCGGGACTCAAAAATATTGTTGGCGGAGAAATTGAAGAATATACAAAGTTACAAGCCCAAAGCCGTGAACAAGCTATGCAACGTATGGTCAAGGACGCAGAGCGCTTAGGGGCGGATGCGGTCATCAATGTTCGCTTTGGTACTTCTATGGTCATGCAAGGCGCCGCAGAAATGCTTGCGTATGGTACTGCCGTAAAGCTTAAATAATATGTGGTTCATAGGATTACAAGCCGTCTTCTGGGGCCTCGTGATTATTGCGACTATTGTATTAGGCATCCGCGCTTACAGTAAACGCCAAATAGAAGATTTCGAAAAACGAGATAATTAGACTTTGCTAGCTACTCCTAGCTGCTGTACCCTATCACACATGTAGCGAATTACGTCAGGGTCGTGGGAAATAAAAATCATACTTAAGCCCCGATCTGTTTTTATCTTATTCAGTAAGTTTAACACCTGTGCTTGAACACTTACGTCCAGAGCACTAACGCTTTCATCGCAAATTAGAATTTTTGGATTTGCAGCTAAAGCTCTTGCTATGCCTATACGCTGACGTTGACCACCAGAAAAATCTTTAGGTTTTTTACTTAAGTCAGAAACCTTTAGACCTACTTCCTCAAGCAACGCCCCTGCTCTTTTTTTTCTTTCTTCTAAGGGCAACCTTGGATTATGCTTGGAGAGCACTTTGCTCAAGATGTGGCCCACAGAATGACTACGATTCAATGCAGACGAAGGATCTTGAAATATAAATTGAATATGATTTTCGTTACCGTTAAAGTTCCTTACTGAATACTTAGAAGGCACTAAATCTACCACCGCTCTGCCAATGCTGCTTTTACCGCTTCCTGATGGACCTATTAGACCAAGGGTTTCACCAACCTGCAAGGTTAAATCCAAATCTTTAACCACCCAGAGTGTTTGTGTATTAAAACCTGACCTTGTTTCGTACCCAATGCTCAAGCCGCGGATTTCAAGTGCTGTATCCTTACTTGGAGGCTTTGTTAACTCTTCTGTTTTTGGAACTTCGCCATCGCCTAAAAAATCGTTCAACACAGGCAAAGGGTATGGGCGACCTTCCTTTGGCGGCCTGCAAGCAAGTAGTCCTTTTGTATACGGATGCTTAGGATTGTTAAATACCGTTTTAGCCACTCCTGTCTCTACCGTTTTTCCCTTATACAAAACCACGACCCTATCTGAAAAATTAGCCACAACCTCTAAGTCGTGTGATATAAACCATAAGGCGCAGCCCTTTTTTCTAACTAAGTTGCTCAAAAGCTTCAGGACAGTACCCTCTACCTGCTTGTCTAAGGCCGTTGTTGGCTCATCAGCAATAATAAGTTTTGGTTCCAGAAGCATGGCCATTGCAATCACAACACGCTGACGTTGACCTCCGCTTAGTTCATGAGGATACTTTTTAGCCGATCGTAAAGCATTCGGAATGTCTACCTCTTCCAAAGCTTCTATGATTTGTGTTTTCCGTTCCGCCGAACTGAAGTCTGTATGAACTTCCAAAACTTCCTCCATCTGTTTGCCAATGCGCATTGATGGGTGAAGCGCTGTCATTGGGTCTTGAAAAATCATTGCAATTTCCTTTCCTCTTATTGCGCGCCACTGTGTGGGTGATAGTTGGCCTATTTCGTTTTCTAATACAGTAGCTTTTGTAAAGGACACAGACGCCGATTGGCTTAATAAACCCATACTCATTAGCGCGCTAATAGACTTACCGGAGCCACTTTCCCCGACAACAGAAACTATCTCGCCCTGATGAATGCGTAAATCAAAATTTGAGAGCACGTGCTCTTGTCCAAAAGAGATGTTTAGGCCTTCAATATCTACGAGCCGCTCAAGCATAATTCTTAATTCGCGTTCCAGCGTTCAGCTTGTTTTATTAGCTCTCGGCCGATGGATCTAAAATCGCCTTCATAGCGGTCCCCAGCCTTTTCTCCAACGCGCATTATAATCATATCGAAGTCGGGAAGGATAATTATTAGTTGCCCATTCAGGCCTCGGAAAGAATAATTGCGTGCTTCAACATCCGGATAAATCCAGAAACTGTGACCGTAGTACGGGGATTTATACCCTACTTGAGCGTCGAAAATAAAAGCTGAGTCGATAACCGCATTTGAGTCAACGTAACCGTGGTTGCTCACGAGCATCCCCAACTTGGCAAAATCACGTACCGCAGCGTTCAAGCAGCAGTAGCCAAGTTCAAAACCGCCCGAGCGATCTAGGTGCCAAGTAGCAGGAACTTCAAAGCCCACCTTGGCAAAGAGTTCACGATTCGCAAAAGAGGAAACACTTTCTCCAATAGCTCGAGACAGTGCTATTGTGAGCAGTTGCGTACAGGCGCTTTGGTATTCCCATTGCGTGCCCGTTTCAAATTTCCCGGGAGGAATGCCCAGGGCCGTTGCAACCACGTCATCACTGTAATAGAGTTTTGCCGTTTTGTTAAAAGGGTTCTTATAATTTTCATCGAACTGCAGGCCCGCAGTCATGGTGCTAAGGTGGCGCAAGGTGGGTGTAGCAACGCCTTCCGGAATTTCATATTCTGGTATGTAGTCCGTCACCGGGTCGTCCCAGGAGGCAATATAGCCGTCTTGAACTGCAATTTGTGTAAGCAACGTAATTACGGACTTTGCAGAAGAAAAGCTGTTTGAAGTGGCTGCCGTATCATGCTCGTCCCAATATTCTTCAAAAACAACCTCATCATTTTGAAGCA
>PXYR01000049.1 GCA_003023665.1 Bacteroidota bacterium | reverse complement strand
CTTTGCGCTAACATCGTAAACGGCAGAAGCATCGATATGACTAATTTTTTAATCACGTTTTTTAGTCTCCGCAGAAAGTGTTTTGGCACCTTTGACCTTCTGATTCAATATAGCTAAATCTAAGACTTCCGACATTTCAGAAATGTAATGGAACGTCATGCCTTTGAGATAATGAGCCTCAATTTCTTCGATATCCTTTCTGTTCTTTTCGCACAATAAAATTGTACTAATTTTTGCTCGTTTAGCAGCTAAAATTTTCTCCTTAATTCCACCAACGGGCAAAACTCTACCCCGTAATGTTATCTCACCGGTCATGGCCAATTTTGGAGCTACTTTTTTCTGTGTGAATAAAGATGTCAATGCGGTTAACAAGGTAATTCCGGCGCTAGGTCCGTCCTTTGGAATAGCACCTTGAGGTACATGAATATTAATATCGTAAGCTTTAAACAGATTCTGATCAATACCCAATTCGTCTGCATTTGCCTTTAGGTAGGCAATAGCAATTGTAGCACTTTCCTTCATCACAACTCCAAGATTACCGGTTATGATTACTTTTCCTGAACCTTTAGCAAGTGAACTTTCAATAAACAAAATATCACCACCTACCGGAGTCCAAGCTAATCCTGTCACCACGCCTGCATGATTATTCCCTTCATAGATATCCCGCTCTCTTGGAGGACCAAGAATCTCCTCTAAACGCTCTACATTCACCTTGGTGTGAGCTTCGGTTCCTAGTGCAATATCTTTTGCCGTTGAGCGCACAAGTTTTGCTACTTTCTTATCTAGGTTTCGCACACCACTTTCACGCGTATATCCCTCAACCAAAGACTTCAAAGTGGGCTTTGCAATGGAAAACTGATCTTTAGTTATTCCATGGTTATCAAGTTGCTTGGGAACCAAATGCTGTTTTGCGATTTCAACCTTTTCCTCTATCGTGTAGCCCGTAACGTCTATGACTTCCATTCGATCAAGAAGTGCAGGTTGAATAGCACCAAGGTTATTGGCCGTAGCAATGAAAAAGACTTTGCTTAAATCATAACCCATTTCAAGGTAATTATCATAAAAGCTATCGTTTTGCTCTGGATCAAGTACCTCCAGCATTGATGAAGACGGATCCCCTCCCGTTCCATAACTCAGCTTATCAATTTCATCCAAAATGAAAACCGGGTCATTGGAACCCGCTTTCTTCATATTTTGCAGTATGCGACCTGGCATAGCACCTATGTAGGTTTTACGGTGTCCACGAATTTCAGCTTCATCTCGTAACCCACCCAGTGACATACGCACATAAGGTCGGCCCAATGCTTCCGCAATACTTTTTCCTAAAGACGTTTTACCCACTCCCGGAGGGCCTGCCAAACAGATTATCGGGCTTTTCATATCACCTTTAAGCTTCAAAACCGCAAGATGCTCTAGAATACGCTCTTTGACTTTCTCTAAACCATAGTGATCTCGGTCTAAAACCTTAGTGGCATCCTTTAAATCAATACTTGCTAAACCTTTACCCTCGTACGGTAAGTCCAGCATGAACTCTAAATAGTTTCTTTGAATTGCAAATTCCGGCATCTGCGGATTTAACCGCTGTAGTTTCTTCAACTCCTTGTTAAATCGTTCACTGCTGCTAGGATCCCATTTCTTCTTTTTAGCCCTTTGCCTCAGCTCCTCAATCTCAGTTTCACTTGAATTTCCACCAAGCTCTTCTTGGATCGTTTTCATCTGCTGATGCAAAAAATATTCGCGCTGCTGTTGGTCAAACTCCAATTTAACCTTGTCTTGTATCTCGTTTTTAACTTCAAGTTTCTTCAACTCCAAATTCAAAC
Source organism: Bacteroidota bacterium (assembly GCA_003023665.1). Classification (GTDB taxonomy): domain Bacteria; phylum Bacteroidota; class Bacteroidia; order Flavobacteriales; family Schleiferiaceae; genus UBA10364. Next base: position 10,540 of record PXYR01000049.1, on the reverse strand, counting down.
CCTCCAGAACGTTTGAAGCTCGATCCTTGAGCGAATCTAATTCCAGAACTTCTTGCTTCTTGTCTAGCACCATACTGCTATTTGAAGCAATGAAATTCAGTAGAAATGTATTGCTCTTGATGTTATCCAGCGCAGTTTGAGCCTCTGTAGGTATGTGTGGACTATCTTGAATCAATTGCGCGGCAACCTCCTTGATGCTGTCCATAACAATATTGAATTCAACATCATCATCCTCTGGAACAAACTCTGGTAAAAATTCCACTTTAGCCCTATTATAAGGCTCAGTAGTCGTCCATTCTAGAATGCGGAATCGTTTCTTACCCTGAATTATAATTGTGGTATTACCATCAGGCATTTTAAAACTCTTCACAATTTGAGCCAGAGTTCCTGTGGGAAAGACATCATCGCTAGTGGGCTCCTCAGTATCACCGTCTTTTTGGGTAATCATACCCACGTATTTTGGCTCTTCCTTAATATCACGAATAAGACGCAGACTCTTATCCCGACCCGCCGTTATTGGGGCAACTACCCCTGGAAAAATAACGGTATTGCGCAATGGCAAGATGGGTAGTTCTTCCGGTAAATCGGTATTGTTAATTTCCACTTCCTCGTCAGAGGTCATTAATGGAATAAATTCTGTGCTTTCGTTAATTATATCGCTAAGTGACAAACTGTCCATAAAATCAATTTCTTGACAACTAAACCCATGTTTATTGCGGTCATGCTGTCATTGAATGTTAAAAAAGAGCGCCTTAAAAGAGCGCCCTATATATGGTTCAAAGGCTGTGCCGAAAACTTATTGCTCAAAAAAACCGAGACTCATACCAAATTTCAAGGTCATGCATCCATCCAAGCTGTTTCTAATTCCAGGATTGGCTGCTGTGAATTCATCACTGTAATTGAATCCTTCAATATTTGAAACACCAAAACCGTTATAGAATATACCAACGTTATAAAATGATTTTAGCGACCTTCTGATTCTCCATCCAAACCCAATAGAATAACCCAATGCTCTTCCTGTTCCTGGATACAATTCAATTTCATCTGGATATTGTGCATTGGTGTTCAAGTTTGGCTGATAAGTCAAAGCATTCATTCCAAGATGGAGAAAAGGGGTGTGTTTATGGCGCAAATTGTACTTACCGAATGGGATAAAATGAAGGTTAGTAAATACACCCATTTGAAGGATTTCTGTATCCACTCTATAATCTCTAGACTCGTTACCATGAAGATTATCATGACTATATAGATCACCAAAATTCACATCTGCGCCTACGCTCCATAAGCTACTGAAATTGTACTTAATTTGAGCACCTGCCCCAAATCTTGCTTCTTGCGTAAAAGCACTCAAAGAGTTGCTATTAACATCTCCTAGGTAATTTTGCGACATGCCATAACCACCCAATTCAAGAAATGAGGTTGGGCGCTGTGCCTTCACCAGCGTGCTTAAACTCATAAAGAGTACTACAATCAGAAACTTATTTTTCATCATCTTTTATTCTTCCCTTAAAAATACCATGTTATCGCCTTCGTGACTATAAAGACGATACCCATCCAAGTCAAACGATGCCAAACTAAATATAGTCTGTATGTTCTCAGTAAAAATCCAACGCGCCATGGTTCCACGCGCTTGTTTTGAAAATGCCGATACCGACTTAATCTCACCATTTTTCATCTGCTTGAAATCAATATGAATGGCAGGCATGGTAACTGATTTCCAATCAAATACCTTGGAATATTCATTACTACATAAGTTGACCGCAAAGCTGGATTCCTGTTGGTTCAACCATTGAGTAAGAATGGGTCGCCACAAGCCATATAAATTCTTGTACCCATTAACTCCCAGTTTACTCTGCATTTCCAAACGGTAGTTTACGATATTCATTTCACCCGTTACAATTCCATACAGAGCGCTAACAATTACCAAAGAGTTTTTAGCACGTTGAATCGCATTATTTCCAAGGGAATGTGCATCAAAACTTTTGAAGGCCTCACCGGTGTAAGCAAATAATCCGGGAAGACCCTGAGAAGGCTCTAAGTATTCCAATGGAGGCAAGGACCAAAATCTTTCAACAGAATGAAACAAATTGTCGCTTACTTTGAATAATTCTTTCCGCTGACCTGAGCTCATCCCTTGAATGGTCTCCACGACTTCTTTGGTGGCCTGTGAAAAAGGCACGGAAGCAGAGCCAACATATGGCGCATTTGACGGAAAACTGCCCATCCCTTTAGATGGTGATAGTAAGACTATCGGGTTATTCATGGTGTAAAAATAATAGCAAGACTTAACTTTACCACCAAGGCACAGCTTTTGTTATACAAGTTATACTATGATCGCAATGAAAAAAATACATCTTCTACTACTATGTTCCCTCTTGTTTATAGGTTGTCAAGGCCCACGCTATCATTACAAACAAGGAATGAAATTCGCAGAAGCTAGAGTCTTGAAACAAGCTGTTACAGAATTTAAGTATTCTATTGACAGAAGACCTAACAGTGCAAAGTACTTGTCAGCAATGAGTAATTACGGAACAGCACTACTAGAAGAACTCTATACTAACTATCGATTCGCAGACGGGAATGATTCTCTTTCCGTTTACAAATTTTTAGATGCTGAAAAATGGACTAATTATTTGAAGCCTTACATCAGTGTGAGCAGGTATGAAGGTTTTTACACGCAAGATTTTCAAAGTCAAAAACGCCGGTACATGGCCAAGGTTTATGAAAGATGTCATGACCTTATACGGCATGAACACTATGACCAAGCCAACAAGCGATTAAAAGAATTAGCACAATTAGATAAAAACTATAAGGATGTTCAAGCCCTGCTAAGATTTAGCGAAGTTGAACCTATTTATACAACAGCCTTGCACCAATTTGAATTGGGAGAATACAGGAAATCGTACTACACCCTTGAACCAATGCGAAAAAAGTACCCTGATCAGAATGAATTGAAGCTTTTGATGGAGGAAGCCTTGGAAAGGGGAAAATATAGAATTGGTATAGTGTCTGACCCAGCTATTTCTGGTAAGGAATTGTCAATTAGCTCCGCTGTACAATCCAGGCTGATAAGTGAGATTTACGCCATGAAAGACCCATTCATTGAGTTGGTAGACAGAACGAATTTTGATTTAATCCAACAGGAACAGGAGGCGATTGTGCAAGGAAGTACCGCGGATGGAGCATTAACGCAGGAAATCCTGAGTGCCAATGCCTATCTTAAAGTGACCATCAATATTGCGGACGAAATTGAAGGGGAACTGCGTTCTGAAACTAAAAAAGGATACGAGCGCTATTACGTAGAAACCAAAAACAAAGAAGGCGAAACCGTAAAAACTGCCAAATACAGGAAAGTCTTCTACAGAGAATTCTTCAAAGAAAATAGTGTTCATTACATAGCGGAACTTGTTCTCACCAATCGTGCAACTTCACAGATTATAAGTGTAAAAACTTTAGAGTACGATGACCGTGATCAAGCGCATTATTTGGAGTATCGCAACGACCAACTTTTTCCCGGATATTGGAAATACCAGAGTAAAGCGCACAGCTCTGACCGGCCAGAAATAAGCGAATCTAAACGTAGACAACTAGATAACTTGCGCAAGGCAAGCAGAAGTCTCCAAAACCCTGCGACTATGCGTAGAGGGGCTATCAATAGTTTTGCTAGAAATGGCGCGATTCACATTAAGTCGCTAGATTTAAGACCATGAAAAAACTAACGTTTGCATCATTTATCCTGCTACTCCTTTCCTGCGGTAGTCAAAAGAACATAGTTCCTGAGTGGGTTCTTTCTAAACCTATTGATCAATCAAGAACTTATGTTTATGGCGTAGGCATGAGTTATATCAACCCCAACGCAGCCTATCAACAGGCGGCAAGATCCAATGCACTTGCAGATTTAGCAGGCGAAGTAGAAAGTCAAATTTTTGATGAAACTAAACTGCTTCAAAAAGAAGACAGCGGTGGATTTAGCAGCGCATTTAAATCGGAAACTTCTACCAAAAGCCATATCAAACTAGAAGAATATGAAGTTGTAGAAACCTATTCAGATGAATTGAGGTATTACGTGCTTTATAAGCTTGATTTACCTTATTTCTTGGCACGAAAAGCTGAAAATGACGCCATAGCCATGAATTGGATTCAAGAAAAACTCTTGATTGCCAATGAATCTTCAAGACAACTTACCCAGCGATTTCATGCGTTAGCCGACGCCATTGACAAGGCTATTCAACGCGATTTTCTAATGGATCCACAATTTAAAGTTGAAACTCAGACCAATTTCATTAGTGCATTAAGAAATATTGAAAAAGACATTCATGCCAGTCTATCAGTTCCAGAAAGCACCTTTTATCTTGGTCTTCCCGAACTATTCTCTGCGACTTTAAACTTTGAGGATGAAGAACTGGGTGCTTGGTTTGAATTGCGCTCAAGCAGCGGTAAATTTTCATACAGTAGCACCACTTCATCCCTGCGCTGCTTCAAAACAGGAAATACCAATTCCATTGCATTAGAAGGATCTATTGACTTCAACAAACTACTACCTCAGAATGATAGATTAGTTAGGCTGTGGCTGCAAGAATTTTCTCGCTGGAAAATGAGTCAAAATGTATACTTTCAAAACACTCTAGTGAGTATTCAAGGGCCTAGTAATCTTCAAAAGGTTATTGGTGAAGCTGTTTCCACAAAATTCACAGTAAGACAAGAGGCACCACTGCAAATAGCTTTCAGAGGGGAAGAACACGATTTTAAAATGAGTAATAGCAGAAATAAACATGTTATCTCAGGTAGCTTTGTCCTTACCAATATTCAAGGAGATATACTTTGGTCAAGTAATGAAATGGAAAAATTCGGTATCAGTGCGGATAAAGAGGCTTCTCGGAGAGCTGCCTACACCGAATTCTCTAAAGACATTAAATTCTTTATCCTTCCTCAGATTACGAGAAATCTGAATTACTAATTACTATGCACGCATAGGATAAAAACGTATCTTCGGGTTACTATGAAGCCCGAATTAACCTTTGATTTTCAAATTCGTAAAACCTGGATTCAGGTAGCGAAAATGTACAATGAGCTTGTCGCTCAAGGGGGGATTACTACTTCAGTTGGTATGGCTCTCCTGAATATAGACATCAATAATGGGATTCGTTCTACTGCTCTTGGCCCCAAAATGGGTATGGAAAGCACATCATTAAGTAGAGTGCTGAAATCCATGGAAAAACAAGGTTTTATTGTTAAAGAATCTGATCCTAAAGACAAGAGATCCGTACTCATCAAGCTTACCGACGCTGGACTAAAAAAACGAAATATTGCCAGACGCGTTGTGCTTGAGTTTAATCAGCTCATCGCTGACAAAATAGGAGAAAAGCGTTCTGCTGAATTCCTAAAAACAATTGCTGATATCAATAGAATCATAGATGACGTTAAGTCTTCTTAAAGATTATTTGATATACATTTTGAATAAGGATTAAATCTACTATACGGAATGGTCAATTCGATTTTTTACAAGCCATACACATTGTCTGTATTGGCATAAACTATCGTTTTTGCATTCGTTTGTAAACATCACCACTTATACTCATCGGTAAATTTTCATTGATCGTGTATTTTAAGTTAATTAGAAATAGCTACATTTAGTTTTCTGAGAAGATTGAGCGGTGTTGGCTTTTTCTTTTCAGACAAAACCTAAAACCCGCCAATTAAGAAATATGTCAGACAACAAACACTGTCCAAAATGCCATGATAACGATTATGTTAAAAGCGGCATTATCAAGGGTCGTCAGCGCTACAAATGCAAAAATTGCAATTATTATTTTACCGTTCAGAAACTTGGGAAAAGAATAGACGACTATTATGTAGTAAAGGCCTTACAACTATACGTTGAGGGGATCAGCTACCGCGAAATAGAACGCATCTTAGGAGTTTCTCATGTTAGTGTAATGAATTGGGTAAAGCAATACGGAATTAAACGTCCATTGAATACAGACAACCTTAGCCCAAGCTATCAGTTTTTAAATCATGAACAACTTTCGAGTTTCACGTCCAAAGAAGAAAATCTCCTAGGTCACGGAATGATTATTACCGAAGTTGGTGAGAAGTTCATGGTCATCCAATGGCGTAATAACAGAAAGCCTCAATTGGAAAAAATTTAACTTTTCACGCACTATATCTTCAATTCTATTTCACTTACAAAAAAAGAATGCAAATGAACCATTACAGCATAGACAGCTTTGCCAACTATGAAGACGCATACAAAGCATCCACAGAACATCCGGAGAAATTTTGGGAAGGTATAGCTCATGAATTTGTTTGGCAGAAACCCTGGGACAAAACCTTGGAATGGGAGTTCAATACCCCAAATGTAAAATGGTTTCAAGGGGGCGTTTTAAATATAACCGAAAACTGTATAGACCGCCATCTACCCGAACGCCGGGAGGACATTGCACTTATCTGGGAACCAAATGATCCTAATGAGCAGGAAGTTCGACTTACTTTCAAAGAATTACATGAGCAGGTATGTCGCTTTGCGAATGTACTCAAGTCCAAAGGAGTTAAGAAAGGGGATCGTGTTGCTATTTATATGCCCATGATACCCGAATTAACTATTGGTGTTTTGGCATGTGCTAGAATAGGCGCCGTCCATTCAGTAGTTTTTGCTGGGTTTTCTTCAAATGCCTTGGCAGACCGCATTAATGACAGTCAATGTGTATGTGTACTTACTTCAGACGGAATGTACCGTGGCGAAAAGTCTTTACCCGTAAAACATACCGTAGATGAGGCTTTGAAAAGCTGCGATTCTGTTCACAGTGTACTCGTAATTAAGCGCGACAACAGAGAAGTTGCTATGTTAGAGAAGCGTGATTATTGGTATGAAGAAGAAGCTGCTAAAGTTGAAACAACCTGTGCACCGGAACCTATGCAAGCAGAGGATTTACTATTTATTCTATATACTTCCGGGTCTACTGGAAAGCCTAAAGGTGTTGTACACACATGCGGCGGATACATGGTGTATACAGCATACAGTTTTAAAAACGTGTTCCAATATGAGCGAGGTGATATCTACTGGTGTACTGCTGATGTTGGTTGGATTACAGGCCATAGTTACATCATATATGGACCCCTTTTGAATGGGGCCACTACAATGATGTTTGAAGGAGTACCAACATGGCCGGACGCGGGACGCTTTTGGGACATATGTGATAAATATGGAGTGAATCAATTCTATACGGCGCCAACAGCTATTCGTGCTTTAATGGCCTGTGGCGATACTTTTGTTGAAAGAGCCTCTTTGAGTTCACTCAAAGTTATTGGCACAGTTGGCGAACCCATTAATGCAGAAGCCTGGCATTGGTACAACAAGAAAGTGGGCCATGAAAACTGCCCTATTGTTGACACATGGTGGCAAACAGAGACGGGCGGTATTATGATTTCAGGTTTAGGCTCTCACAGTCCTCAAAGACCTACCTATGCCGGTCGGCCTTTACCAGGCATACAACCCGTATTATTGGATGGGGATGGAAAAGAAATTTTAGGCGACGGTATTGAAGGTTATCTCTGTATAAAACATCCTTGGCCTTCTATGTTGCGAACCACTTATGGCGATCACAAACGGTGCAAAAACGTATACTTTAGCAACTATGAAGGGTATTACTTCACTGGAGATGGCGCCCGTCGTGAAGACGGCATGTACAGGATTATTGGCCGAGTAGACGACGTCATTAACGTGAGCGGTCACAGGTTTGGAACTGCTGAAATTGAGAATGCAATCAATGCGTCCACAGTAGTAACAGAAAGTGCTGTGGTAGGCTATCCTCACGAAATCAAAGGACAGGGGATTTATGCCTACGTCATCCTTGAAGGCAGCGGACATGATTCAGAAGAAGTTCGTAAATCAATTATAAGTACCGTTGTTTCTGAAATTGGTCCAATTGCTAAACCAGATGTTATTCAAATTGTATCAGGTCTCCCTAAAACCCGTTCAGGAAAAATAATGAGAAGGATTCTCCGGAAGGTAGCAGAAGGAGATACCAGTAACCTGGGCGATACCTCAACACTTCTAGATCCTAGTGTGGTGGAAAGCATTAAAAGAGATGCTTTGAAAATACAAAAGTGAACCCGTGGTATAGATTCTGTGTAACCTGTTTTTCGGCATTGAACTTATTCTATTCAAAGAAGAGTTTACTTTACCTTCGCAACAATGACTAAGATTCGATTAGCTAAAAAGGAAGACATGAAAGCAGTCTTGGCGCTTATTACGGAATTGGCTGTATATGAGAGGGAACCTCATGCCGTTCGCATAAGCGAGCAAGATCTTATTCAGCACGGTTTTTCTGAGTCCCGATTCGATTGTATTGTTGCCGAACATTCTGTAGAAGGCGTTATTGGAATGGCACTCTATTATCCTAGATATAGCACTTGGAAAGGTCCAACTCTTCATTTAGAAGATCTATATGTCAAGCCCGCATTTAGAAAGGTTGGTATTGGCCAGCTGCTTTTTGAATCCGTACTAAAAGTAGCTGCAAATCAAAACGTAGGACGAATGGAATGGACCGTTCTTTCATGGAACGAACCAGCCTTGAACTTTTATAAAAAGTATAACGCGAACTTAGATTCGCAATGGCAGCTTGGGACATTAACTCAAGAACAATTATCCCAATACAAATGAGAAGTCCACTAATTTTTAAATTTGGTGGTGCATCTGTAAAAGACACCAATAGCGTTAAAAACGTTGCCAAAATAATCGGTCAACACGACGATAGGCGGCCAATTATAGTGGTGGTCAGTGCAATGGGTAAAACAACCAATGCTTTTGAAGAAGTGGTGCGTGCATTTGCCGGAGATGAAGCAGGGAAAGAGGAGCAAATAAATAAATTGCTTGATGGGATCCAAGAATTTCATCTTGGCATCATCAATAACCTCTTTGATGAGCCCGAAGAAATCACCAATAAAGTAATAGAAATCATTGAAAGTGCCCGTAATAGCACCCAAAAAAAATATGCGGACTACAGTGAAGCTTACGACGCTATTGTTCATCACGGGGAACTCATTTCCACACGAATCATAGCTGCTTATGTTGGTTTAACCTGCGATACCGTCTGGCATGACACAAAAAAACTGATCAAAACAGATGACCAATTTCGTCGAGCAACTGTTAAATGGGAGGAAACTACTCGAGCTATTCAATCCACTATAATTGAAGAAAGCGTGCATGTAGTACAAGGTTTCATTGGTTCTACAGAAAACGAAAAACCCACCACTCTTGGCCGGGAGGGCTCAGATTATACGGGTGCCGTTTTCGCTTATTGCCTCAATGCGAATAGCCTTACCATCTGGAAAGACGTGCCGGGAATGTTGAATGGTGATCCTAAAATATTCAGTAATACAACAAAAATTGACAGCATACCCTTTAATGAAGCAATTGAATTGGCTTTCTATGGGGCTTCAATTATCCACCCTAAAACCATTCAACCGCTAAAGAAGAAAAACATCCCGCTTCAAATTAAAAGCTTTGTTGACTCTTCAAAACCTGGAACTACTATTGGAGGTATGGAGCATCCAGTGCCGCAGGTAGCCAACTTCATTTTGAAAAAAAATCAATTACTGTTGCAGATAAGCACTAAAGATTTAGCTTTTATTGCCGAGCATCACCTCAGTGCTGTATATCACTTATTTGCTAAAAAAGGAATTGTAGTAAATCTCATGCGTAACACGGCAACCAAAGCCATGTTCTGTATAAATCATGATACTATAATCGTCCCGAAAGTATTATCCGAATTAAAGAAAGAATTTGAACTTGAATGGACCGACTCAGTTGAACTTTTGACCATTCGTCATTATAGCGCCTCCGACGAAGCCCGTGAAACAGAAGGTCTAGAAATTTTACTTGAACAACGCACACCGGAAACGGTTCAATTTGTCTTCAAGAGAAGCTAAAGCGCATTCAATACTTTTAACGCTAAACCCCGCCCCATCTTTTCAAAACTCTCTTTGGTCCAACCTGCAATATGCGGGCTCAAAAGAACATTGTCTCTTTCAAGCAGGCGCTTCACTTCATTTGGGATTTTACCTTCAAACAAACTGGTGAAACTTGTTTTTTCATATTCCAATACATCTAAAGCTGCGCTTAGCACCTTGCCCGAATCCAAAGCTTGGATAAGCGCTGACGTTTTTACTATTGGACCTCTTGCGGTATTTATAAAATGAATGGGCTTACTGAATTTTGAAAAGAAGTTTTCATCTGCCCAGCCGTTCGTTTCCTCATTGAGCGGTAGATGCAGGCTCACAACATCCGCCTGAAGTTGAATGGTTTTCAAGGCAACTTCCTCTATTCCATCATGAACGTACTGAGATTTGTATTTGTCGTAAGCCAATACACGAACACCCATAGCGGCAAGCAGTTTGGCAAATTCACTACCCATAACGCCGTAGCCAATAACGCCCACAACTAAAGATTTAAGCTCTCTACCCTTATTGGACTCACGTAACCAATGACCTTGTTGTATTTGTTTATGCGCACGAGGAAGATGGTTTAATAACCCAAGTA
>PXYR01000048.1 GCA_003023665.1 Bacteroidota bacterium | reverse complement strand
TCTATTCGCTCTTTAGTAGCACAACTACTTTCAGGAACCTTAGCAACTGTTCTTGCATTTCTTGGCTATGGAATCTATGCACTGGTAGTGCACCACATTGTAATCAATACACTTCGCACAATGCTCTTGTGGCGCATGTCTAACTGGCGACCAAAATTAGAGTTCAGTTGGGAAGAAGCACGGAATCTATGGGGATTTGCCTCTTACAGTTTTTCGTCCATTGCTGTAAATAAGATTTTTAATGCCTCTCAATCGCTCATCATTGGAAAAGTATTTAACGCCGAAATACTCGGTTATTTTGCAAGAGCACAATCGTTTAGTCAACTTATTGTACAAAACAGCTCAAACAGTATTCGTACGCTATTGTTTCCCGCTCTAAGTTCCATCCAAGACGACCAAGAAAGATTTTTAAGAGGTTACCTCATAGTATCAGAAATAGTAGCCATTCTTTCAGTGGTACTTTGCAGTTTATCTATAATAAATGCTGAGGTATTAGTCATAGGACTCTTCGGAGCGAAATGGGCTCCAGTTGTACCCATCTTTATGTGGTTAATGATAAAAAGTATTGTTGTGCCTAATAACGGTGTTATCATAACTACAATCCTTGCTAAAGGATATGCGAAAGAAAACTTCAACTATGTGGTCATTAAGCAGATCATAGGAATGCTCCCAGTCATTTATTTGCTTTTTGGCGATTTAGACTCCTTCCTGCATTCACTAGTTGCCGCGGGCATAATCATACTAGCAGTTTCTTATTTTTCGGCATACAAACTGCTTCAAATTAGTTTTTGGGAACAATTAAAGCCACTCTTAATTTTAGTTGGTATTTCCGCCCTGATTCTCTTTTTACTTCAAAATTATTTGACTCTTGAAAACAGCGTGTTGAACGCATTGGTAAAAAGCGCAATTTATGTTTTATGCATGGGTGGGTTTTTATGGCTTAACCATAAGAATATCATCAAAGAAGCAGCTGGCATGGTGAGAAGTAAATAATCAATCTTTTACCTATTTAAAGTATATCACCTTCATTCATAAGAATTGGCTCAGCGTCTACATCTCTCAAAAACACAGTCCCCGGCTCAAATTCATACATCTTGTAAGATCTATTGAAAGTCGGGTCATCTTGCACAAGACGAATGATATCCTCTGCGAAATTCGCTCCAGCTTTAGCAAAGCTCAAATTGAAAGCCACCATACGCGCATTTATTTCTGTGAGATACGCTGTGCCGTTTTCATCTTCTTTAAAGTCTGCCGTAAAAAAGCCGTGTTTTTCAGCGCCTGTTACCTCAAATAGGTACTCCAAAGCTCTTTTAGACTTTTCAACAAGCTCTGGTTCATTAATTAACCTACCAAAGGAAGTATTTCCTGTGATACCCGACGGCGCAACATTACTCATGATATAATTAACCCTTTCTCCACAAGCAGCACGGACCAATTCTCCTTGATAATACAACATTTTACACGCTAGGTTTCTACCTGGAAGAAAGGTACTTGCAATGAATTGTTCAATGGAAGGATTTATAGAAAGCCAATTTTCCAATTCCTCGCTTGATGAAACTTTAAGCGATCCTAAGCCGGAGGAGCCAATTACGCCTCTAACCCAATATGGGTAGCCAATGACCTCGCCTACTTTTTTGCTTTCTACCGTTTTTGGGGAGAACGTCAAAGACCTTGGCACTAGGTCCATGTCTTTCAAGTGGTCGGTCATAATAGATTTGTTTACCAAAACCGCATTCAAATCAGCATTTGAAAGAAAGACCTTGCAAGGATAATGATTGCCTTCTTGTCTATATTTTGACCAACCTATGACTTCTTTTTCGGGTTGAACTATAGCAATATCTATAGAGTGCTTCTCAACAATATCTTTTATGGAACGCCAATAGTTGGATTCGTGTGCTTTTGGAACCGTATAGGAGGCGTCGTACATCCCTTTCTCATATAAGCCGTGACAATATGGATTGGCATCAACACCAATTATACTTAATTGGCCGAGCTTATCACTCATGCGAATACTTTTGGTAATACTACGTACAGTAGGACCACCAACACCCGTTATCAATATGTTCATACAGTAAACAACTCTCTATAATGTGCTAATTGGCTTTTCAAACCTTTATTTGCCGGTAATTGCCAGACCAATTTACACCAATCGTGATTCCCTTCCAATAAGCCTACACCTTCATTAGTAACGACAATATCCCAGCCAATCGATTTATTCTCAGGGTGTTTCAATGCTGCTGCTTTGGCAAGTGCAATACACTCCTTCCAAAATGGCACAGTAAAACCGAGGATTTCAGTTTTTGTTATTGGGTGAACGCTTTCTGAAGATTTTGTAATGTCGCTATATACTGCTTTGCTGTTGAGCTTACCTGTCGACTCATCCACACAAGCCACCATATTCCCTGCAGCAAGATTGTCCACAGCATTATTTACGCTAATTCTTAAACGACATCCCAGTATATGTACATTGCCTTTATCATCTAATTGTGTAATGATTCGAACCGTATTTACTCCAGAAGGACTTAGTTTGTTTAGGTCATCGTGTTGAACAATGAAAGTTTCAACCAGGTCATAATCTTGAGAATGAATAAGTTCTTTTAGCCGTTCTAAAGAATGCTTCGCAGAATTGTAAAAGAAGGTACCGCGCCCGCACTTACCATCATGTGTTTTGAAGACTAATTGCTTTTCAAGATATACAAGTTCTAAATCGCTTTCGTTTTGCCTCAACGTATTAAGGTCGTATACCTTGTGTAGTAAAAACTCCTTATACTCCCTACTAAATTCTCTTTTGTCATTAAGTTTCGATCGAGTAGACGGCGGATTCAAAATTCTTTGCGTTTCGTACATGAACCCAGTTCCTGCCCAACTAGCTCGGTCATCAGCAGAGCGTTCGTAGAATTTCAAATAAAAATATTCGGTAAGAGAAATGTTGTAGCGCAAGGAAGATTTTATAACGTCTATCCAAAGGCCAAGTCGACTCTTTTCTGTAGTATTCAATACGAATTGGAAATAGAGGTTGAACTGCTTTTGGTCTTGCTTCCACCAATAATAACCCAAATACAAGATTCTTCTCAAATCCATTTAGTCAACTATCTCACGTATAACCATAAAAGCTTCTGCAGCATTTACTCCTACCGTAGCTCCTCTTAATTTCGCCAGAGATTCTATATTCTCTAAGGATCGTGGATGCGGCGGAGATTTTAACTGAGAATTAAATTTCTTGAATGCAGCAATCTTTAAAGGAAGGGATTTAGTGATATTGACAAATCTTGTAGGAATGAAAGCGTGATCAACCGATGGTGATGCCCACTCAGTTTCACTTAGGGTTTCGTATGCATATATTCTTTTCACTGAATAGTTACCAATAGGGCGTGCAGCGACTAAAGCACATTGATGAGCTATTTGATGGTCCTTATGAATATCTCCTCTATGGGGAACATAAAAGTCCGTAACGTCCAAACGCTTTAATAAATCGCTCAGTCGAATAGAAATTTGATAACTCGGTATGGTTTCAAAACGAGGGGTTGGAAAGTCCAAGAAAAAAGTTTCTTTTACACCTAATAATGCGTGACTTTCTAGGCACTCCTTTCGGACTTGTTCTGTTCCTTCCGTTGAAAAAAGTTCGGGCGCACCAATATCTCCGCGACCCATAACAGCAACATATACGTTCATGCCTGAAGCAATGTAATTGGCCATTACGCCACCGCAACCTAAAATTTCATCGTCCGGATGAGGGGCTAGAATTAGTATGTTTTTCATAGCTCTAAGTCCATTCCTATTTTCCAATTTACGGGTTGAGATGATTGTATTTCACCCAACTCTATTGCTCCTTCAGCACAAGTGATTATGGGGTTGCCTTGTTCTACAGCAATAACTCTCCCGCTAACCCCTGTGAATTCAGGCCTTAAGGTAGCACTATAGATTTTAATCTTTTCACCATTAACAAAAGAATATGCGCCGGGATAGGGATGGGAACTTGCACGTATTAGTTTATGTACGTCTTCCGCCGAAGCTTTCCATTGGATATAACCGTCTTCTTCTCTTCGAACACCTAAAAAAGTAGCCTTGGTATGATCTTGAGGCTTCGGGTTCATTTTCCCTTCTTTTAATTTAGGGAGCAGCTCATCAAGGGCAACATCAATGGTGCTCTTAATTTTTTCAATCAACGTTAAAGGGTACTCATTCGAATCTAATTCAATAGGAATTTGTTCAAGTATGGGGCCAGAGTCGGCACCCCTGTCTAATTTAAAAAATGTAGCAGCCGGAGTGAGGTTTTTTAAGATGGTCCATGCGATAGCCGCTCTACCTCTGCCCTTAGGAAGCATGGTTGGATGAAATCCTATACATCCGTAATTTGGCGCAGATAATAAAGACGCTTTCACAATCTGGGACAAGCCTACCACAAATAAAATGTCTACATGTTCTCTCTCAATTAATTGGACTACCTCAGCGTTGTTTATATCACGGAAATAAGTAGCTGGAATGCCCAACTCCGCGGCAAGAATTTTCAAATCCTTGTATCCGCTAACTTGTTCTGATTTTACGGGATGAAGCGCAAATACATGCACAACATTCATGTTATGTTCGTGAAGTTTCTTCAGCGTTTGGTAACTACTGTTTACACTTCCCGCTAGAACTATTTTTGGATGAGCATTCATGCTTACTTTTTAAAAGTGATTGGCCTATTGACAAAACGGCGCTCACCAATAATTATAACCATAATCGTACGCAATAAAATTATCATATCGTTTTTAAAGCTTACGTGCTCAATGTAGTTCAAATCTTTCTTATAGCGCTCTTTCCAAGGAAGATAGATATTGCCGCTCACTTGCGCCAAGCCAGTTAATCCTGGACGAACAGAATATCTGGTTTTCTCCTCAGGGGTCATATCTTCTAACTGCTCAAAAATGGATGGCCTTGGACCAACTAAAGATAAATCGCCTTTAAGTACGTTGATAATCTGCGGAAGTTCGTCAATCTTAAACCTTCTCAAATAATAACCAAAAACCGTTACGCCTTGAGACTTGCCAATAATTGGAGATTTACCCACCTCCCTTGGCTCGTTAGTCATTGAGCGGAGTTTAAGTATCTGAAAAGGCGTGAAGTCTTTACCTACTCTTTTCTGTTTATACAGAATAGGACCTTTTGATTCTAGTTTTATTCCAATGACGGCAAGCAAAAGAATTGGAAGGAGAATTAAAATAACGATACATGAAATGCAAACATCAAGAAACCGTTTTCCGCCGTTAGAATATATACTACTCATTCTCTGATGCTATCATTTTTGCTAATTCGCCTGCTGAAACAAATTCCACCTCGGGCCAACGGGCCACAATCCTATGTAACAGACCTTTCAAGGCGGCTAACCCCAGGGCTCGATTTTCTGGGCTAATATGGCCAGAAAAATTGACTCTATGTGAGCTAATATTCGCAGGTTTTTTCAATCTAAACGCGACTTCAATTTGCCGCATTGCAAAGTCCTCCGCATTGAAGTTTGGATTCCGTGTTGGTTCAAAAACCACATTCCGTACAATATGCACAAGGCCGTTATCTAACTTCTTCTGAGTAAAACGATACTTTTTTGAACGACCTTTTGACTCGCGCTTGATCATAAAGGGGCGATCCATAGCTATAATTGGCCAATGAGGTGCCTCATTATCCAATGCAACCGGAAATTGCTGTGCAGGAGGGGTGAATACCATAGGCTTGGTTTGATATACCTCTTCAAATCTCTTTAGACCATCAAGGATGATTTCCGGAAAACGTCTCACTTCATCTTCCCCCCTATTTGCAAATGCGGCTGTCCAAGCAAAAGCAAAATTGCGATGTCCAGGAACAGTAATGTAAGAACGATTCCTCAAGGCCAAAAGAAGACCCGGATCTTGATTAGCTAACAACTCATTAAAAATGTCAAGATTAAAATGCTCTCGACCATGAAATTCAGGTGCCATTAAACCCTCTTCGATTCCTTCTTGCCAACATTCCCATGCCCCTTTATATTCCTCTTCAATTGCAGCAAGTTTTTTAAATGTTTCCGCCGTAGATTCTAAAATACAAGTATTGGAGGGCGAAGCCAAGGTGGCATCAAAGTCAATGTTACAAGGCAAGGCGTATGGAGTAAAAACAGCAGGATTATTTTTCTTGTCCCGAACACTTCGTAAAATACTGAACAACTCTTCTAAATCTGTCCGATTTTCAAGACTGTCCAATTGGTCAAACCTTTTCTGTGGAGTAATTCCTGCTTGAGTCAAATTCGACAAGGCTTGAGCAGAATGCAATCGTACACTCCCGTAATCGTCAACTGAAAACAGAATCAACTTCCTGTTGGTAGTCCATCCCCCAAGGTTCTTGATATGATCAAATATCCGTTGCTTCATTGCGATTTTACATTCATGTACTTCTCTACCATTTTATCTGCATTACTTCTTTGGAAGTGTTCACTAGCTTTCTGAGCAGCAAGAGACATCTTTTTCTGCAATTTTGCGTTCTTCGAAAATTCGAGTACCCAACTAGAAGCCTCGCTCAGTTGTTCTTCAGAAAAGCATTTTGCATGCCCAAATTCTTGAGCGTATTTATACAATTGCGATTCCCTTGGAGCAATATACAATGATGGAATACCCAAAGCCATGAGATTATATGATTTACTTGGTACGCTACCTAAACCCACTCTCTCGTCTAGGATAACCACGCCTAGATTCGCTGCACTTAAAGAATTCGCAAAATTTTCGTCACGCTGAAAAGGCAAGAACTGGCAATTACTTAACTGCTGATTATGAACCAATGATTCTATAGCCTTTTTTTTGGGACCTCTACCAATAATCTGAAAATGAACAGCAGCTTCTTTTTGAAGTTTTTCTGCCATTTCTACAAGTAACTCTACCTTATGTGAAAGTCCAATGTTCCCAGAATATTGAACTACGGTTTTTTCCGAAAGATGATGCTCTAAAATAAATGGGTTCTCTAAGTCTTCTACCTTATCCGCCAAGGAAAAAATAGACCATATAGGCTGCACCAGCACCTTTTCTAGATTCACGTATTTTGAAATCGTTTTAGACATCACCTCACTAATAGTGATAAGTGTATGTGCTTTACTAAATGATCTTTTATTTAAAAAAGCCCACAATTTGTATAAAGGATGGCTTTCTTTCATTCCTGTAATCTTCAAAAGATCTGGATATACATCCCAAATGACCATGCTAAATTTATTTGGCAAAACTAAATTCAATAGATATGCCATTGGAGGAACGCTCACAAAAAGTACCTCATAGGTCCTGAATCTAAAAAGAAGAAGGAACCACATTCTCACCATTGCCTCCAAAAAAGAGCTGTACTTGCGCCAGGCGGGAGCATCGTGCCATAGGTTTATTTTCACCAACTTGATATCCTCCCGAAGCGCTTCACCCTGCACATGAACACTTCCTGTCATAAGCAACACCTCGTCATAGTGTGCTTTGAAAGCATTGGCCATACCAATAGTAAGGTAATTAGCCGCTTGATTAATGATGATGATTTTTTTGCCTTTTGCCATATCAGGGTGCACTCAATTCAGCACAAATTTCAAGATATTTTGCCGCGCGTTCTTTTGGGGTGTCAAAGGTTGTTAACTGCTCTTGACCTGTTTTGATAAGAGTTTCTTGTAAAGATTTATCTTGAATTAATCGAATAATTGCATCTGCCGCCTTTAGCGCGTTGACTGGTTCATAATACAGTGCTGCATTACCGCAAACGCTTTTTGCAAATCCCATTTCTGTGGTAACTATTGGCTTATTGGAACGCATAGCTTCCGCATAAGACGCAGAAAAACATTCAGCCAATGAAGGCAAGAACAATGCGTTACATTCTTGATAGATAGATGGTGCTTCATTTATGGGTACGGGACCAATATTGATCACTTGTGGATGATCTTCAAGTCTACTTTTAAAATCTTCTTCCTTAAGGGTTAGGATAAATTTCACATCATTTACCCCCCTATTTTCCAGTATATCTGCAATTCTAGGAATAATTTCCAGGTCCTTGTGAGGGTAATAGGAGGTGAGGGTTAAAAAACGAAATTCCTTGGGTTGGGGTACCGGTAACTTTTTAGGAAAAACCATGGGCTTATTAAAGTAATGACTCGCATTATTTGTTACCGTATGAACTGGGATGGATTTAAACACCTTAGAAATGCGCTCATTCACATCATTTGTCTGAACAGATAAAGCAGCCGCATCACGACGTAAAAACCAATGTTGAATCAACTTTTTACACTGAATCTTAATTTTAGTTTTTAGGCTCATCCCCTTAACGTATGGGGACTCTGGATAGATAAATACGGGAAGATTGTAGCCAATTAATTGAGGTGCCCGTGAATTGAAATAGGAAGGACCGGTATGAGAGATAACGGCATCAGGACACTCTTCTTTCTCCACTTTTCTCAATTCACGATTGATACGAAAAGCTTTGACAAAATTTACCGCACCAAAATCAAATGGATAGAAGGTGAAATTACTTGGAAAATCCTTAGGATTGATGACTTTACTGATACCTGGACCCATGCACACTACATATTCATGCTCTTTAAAATGCTTGCACTCATTTAAAAATGAAACAGCTACTTGAACAGCGCCGCCAAATCTCTGATGTGCAGAATTTATTAAGATTTTCATCTTTGAAATAGATTTAGAAACCTATGTGCGATATGTTCAATATTCAGTTGTTTCATGTCTTCACAAGCTTTTTCACCTAATTCCTTCCGGATAGTACTGCTTTGCATGAGCATAGACAGGTGTGTTTGATACTCTTGTACATTATCAAGTTCTACCAAAATACCATTTTGATTATTCCTAATCAATTCTGCGGGGCCAGTTAAGCAATCAAATGAAATAACTGCAAGGCCTGCGCTCATTGCTTCGCCTAAAGCATTTGGAAACCCCTCCAATCTTGAAGTAAATGCGAATGTACTTGATGACTCAAAAACAGGAGCTAAATCATTCCTGTTGCCCAAAAAACTTACTTTATTTCCTAAACTATTTTCGTTAACGTAGTTCTCTAATAATTCCCGATTGGGGCCTTCTCCAACAATGTGTAGCTCCCAGTCATTAAAAGTCTTACTCAGGTCCTGGAACATTTTAATTAGCACCAATTGGTTTTTCTCTCCGCCAAGACTGCCTACCGTAACTATACGCTTTTTGTTGTAATTAGCGGATATTTTAAATTGCTTGATTGGGTTCGGAATCACGTGGAAATCTGAACGCTTGTATTTCGCCTTCAGTATTTCTCGTGCTTTCTCTGTTTGCAGAATTACCTTGGTTGCTCGTCTATAGAAGATTGGATTAATGGCCCCTCTAACACCTTTTAAGCTTGAAATAGGAGTTGTTCTGTTTCCCACGAACATAGGAACCTTAATTCTACCAAGGCGCCAAAGAACAAAAGCATTAATTCCTTCCCCAAAACTTAGAATAACATCAGGGCTTATTTTTCTAGCAACTTTTGGCAACCATCTATAAAGAACCACTGCCTTTTTCCAGCCCCCAAGCTTATCAGCAATAGGCGGACTTTGATGCAGACGAACACCGGCCTCTAAAACATAAAAAGGGGGTTTGGAATCAAGGGTCACTAACTCAACAATAGCATGTTGATTTTCTGACCAAAAGGAAGACAATTCGGAAGCGACCCTTTCTAATCCCCCGGCTTTCAATGAGGGGACAACGAACATGATTTTTAACTTTCTTTTACTCATGAGTAAGAGCTTGAGCGTAAAGGGTTCCCAACCTTAAATCGTGTTCATAAGCGGTAAACGGTTCATTTCCTGAGCCGTGATCAAAAGTCAATTCACCAAATAAAACTTTACCAGAGACATTATAAAGGTCAACCCTTACAAACGTAAACGGTTTTGCAAGTTCTTCTGCAATGCGGAGCATCTTGTCCAAATTCTTTGGCTTTTCCACCTCTCCTTCATAAATCGGATACATAGAAGAAAACCTTTGATTATTCCATTCTAAATCATAGAAGGTCCTAGTATGGTTGAATTTACGATCAAGGTCCACCTGTATGAACTTCGGTTTTCCACCAAAGCAAAATATTTTATAATCCTTTAGTTCTTCTTGCCCTGCTTCCTGAATGAATGGCTCAAACAAAATAGCAGGCTGAACGGCCTTGTATTGACGTTCTCCTGTAAGGTGATAAAAATTTATTTTGGACACGTGCTCCCAGTAAACCTGAAGGTCAAATGCTTGAAAGTCCTCTATAGTTTTAAAAATTCTGGTATAGCCGGAAAGGTGAGTGGGCTTTAATATGCACGGAAAAGATAGTTCATCCGCTTCCGGGAGTTTGCCGCCATTAAAATGCTTCATTGTAGGGATGAGGACTTCAGCACCTACTTTTTCTGAAATTTTGTTCTTTACCAAGTATTTATCTACCCAAACCCCATAGGATTCACGTAACAAAGCGTTCTTATGCGTTAAGGTGAATTCATTAAAGGTCTTTGGGTTTCTAATTTTTGCCATGTAGCGATGGTTCCCAAACCGTGAATGCATAAGATAATGTTGAAACCTGAAGAGAATATGTGGCGCTACATGCAGAAGAACTCGGTAAATAAGTACTTTCATCTCTCTATGCTTTTTGGCCAATCATTTCTTCCAATATCCAATCTTGTAAGTGAATAGGTTCCTCTATAAACTGACCATCCCTATTCCAGCTGCCTGAGGCGCCTTCTAAAAAGTTTTCTGCTGGAAAACCATAGCTCATTTCAATCACATAGTTGATACCGTCATTGCCCTGAATAAAGTCAACGCCTATGGAACCAACCTCTAATTTATCCGATATATCAAAGGCCGTGGCTACAATGTCCTTATCTAGATGTTCATTTGGATACAAAATATGACCGCTCCCAGAGGCACGAAAATCACCCGACCTAACCTTGCGCTTAAGAGCTACAGCTCGGTTTCCTGCCACGACTACTCTAATGTCTTCTCCCTGGTTGGCAATAAAGTCCTGCATCATCACGTAACCACGTTCTTTAGCTGCAAGGCGGGAATATTTTGGAGGAAACACATATCTAAGTGGCCATTTTAACAATAAAAAAAGCTTCTTGACGACATTAGATTCTTTGCGCAATAAATCACTGTATCTACTGAATACGTTGTACAGAGTGTAACCCCGATAAAACGATTTCCAAATTTTTAACCTAGCCTGTGTGGCCGATTGAATTAAAAACACGTTTGAAGAAGCTGACCCCCTTCTTAGCTTCATTACAAAAGGGTATTTACGCGATTGGCTTGCACGGATAGCCTCACGATTGGTATAATAAATATCAGTCTTTGCATGCTTGAATCCATGAATATCAAAGAAATACTTCTGAGCAATTTTATCATCAAAATGCCATAGGTGCTTGGAAGAAGGAAACACTTTTATACCACTAGACTCAAGGGCCCGAATCAGTGGTTTTGAAATGAGTTGATCCTTATAGCTTTCATGGCTCAGGTGCCAAAAAAAGTGGGTGCATTCCTTTACATCCTTTAAAATATCGGTGCTAAAAGCATCCACCAGTTTGAATGGTATTTGCTTCTTTTCACAATAAGAAATCCAATATTTCGTAAAGCCCGATTTGTTTTTATGTATGGCGATTCTCATGGTATTCTTATTTCATACGATGGGCAAGTTGTTCAGAGCTTATGAATTGTACATCCGGCCAGGTCTTAACAATACGCTGCAGTAAATCCTGTAAATCTGTCAAACCACGCTTGCGGTTCTTTTCGTTTATAGCCCCAATATAATTTACTCGGTGAGAACTTATTATTGCGGGACGCTTCCAAAAAAAGGCGCTTGAAATCTCTTTCATCGATCTGCTCACATAATCAATTGAAGGATTTTCACTCGGTTCAAAATGTACATTTCTCACCATGTAAGTTAAGGCTCTTTCTGATGTAGTACCATGCACTAATCGTTTGTTTGTAATCCCTTGACTACTCGGGATACGTTGAACATTAAAGGTCTGGAGAAACTTCACCCCATGTTCAGACAACACATTTTCAATACGGTTAAACCAAGTATAATTGGGAGGTGTAAATGAAACGCTAGGATTACCAAATGTTTCTTTAAATGCATCTATGGCATATTCTAACCTTGAAATCATAAACTCCTCATCACCGGGAATGTCCAATTCAAAAGCAGCCTGTAGACTCTGGTTTAATGCAGATGTGGTGTGCCGGCTGATTCCCCACATCTCCCATTTAAAAGCCTCCAAGAGCAATTCATTCCCTTCTTTTAAGCCCCTTAGCCAACGCTTTACATGAACATGTTCGCAGCCGTGTAACTGAGGTTTAAATATTCCTTCTTGCATCCCTTCTTGCCACAGTTTCAATCCATGTGCATACCTAGGATCGCGTTCTTTCATTTTTTGGAAAGACTCGCTAAGGTTCAAG
>PXYR01000047.1:6902-12555 GCA_003023665.1 Bacteroidota bacterium | reverse complement strand
CAGCCATTCGCAACAACGGCGGCGGTTACTACAACCACTGCTTGTTCTGGGAAGTGCTTTCTCCAAATGGCGGCGGCGCTCCATCAGGAGATTTAGCAGCTGCTATTGAAGAAGCGTTCGGTTCATTGGACGGCTTGAAAGAAAAATTCAATGCTGCCGCTGCAACGCGCTTTGGGTCAGGTTGGGCTTGGTTGTGTGTTAAAGACGGTAAGTTGGAAGTATGTTCTTCTGCAAACCAGGACAACACATTGATGCCAGGCGTTGGCTGCGGCGGTCACCCAATCATGGGACTGGACGTTTGGGAGCACGCATACTACTTGAACTATCAGAACCGTCGTCCAGACTATATTGCAGCATTTTGGAATGTTGTAAACTGGGACGCAGTTGCTGATAAATATGCTGCAGGAAAATAATTTTCAAAGCTGATTTTGAAATAAAAAGCCCGAGCGTGAGCTCGGGCTTTTTTATGCTGATGGTGCAGTTAAATCGCGTCGTCTAGTTTTTTAACCGCACGTTTGAAATCAAAATAATACCGTGCGCCTATGCCAACATTTATTACAAGGTCCGGTGACGGTATGACTGCAATACCAGGAGAGAATTCGAAGAAGATATCCGCGGGATAATCATGAAACTCGTAGGCTACCCCTAGTGGTACGCGAGCATAAACCTGACTTTCGTTTTCATAACTTTTTATGTGTGCTCCAAGGCCATAATAAAGTGGGATAGAGCCTTTATCAGCGGTTATGAAACTATAATCGTGTAAAAGAAAATCGACTCCTAAATTGATTCCAGAATTTCCAGTAGTGCTATAGCCTAATGTATATTGAAACGCTTGGGTAGCGTTGTTGAACTTTTTAACGCTGAAGCCGCTTGGTTCACCTACTGCAATTCCAACGCCATAGAATCCTTTGAAATCCTGTGCGCTCGCTGATACAGCAGTGAAAAGAGCCAATACAAGAATGATTTTTTTCATTTTTCTGGGTTAAAGGTGTCTGTATCTAAATGGGTTCCGTTCCATTTTGCAAAAGAATCTATGCTAATCCAATCGCCTAATACAACATATCTTGATTCAATATTGGTGCCGTTTTTTCGAGTGTGTTGAAGCGGCATGTCTTTAAGGTGGTGACGATGCCCATAAATAAAGTAGTCAACGCGTGCGCTCTCAAGAATAGCCAAACTGTGTTGAAGCAGCCGTTCCTTCATTCCTAAAAACCTATGATCATCTTCAGTTTGTGAATCGCGAGAAGCGCGAGACATTTTAGCAGCAAAACCAACACCGAAATTGGGATGAAGCCGCTGATAAAGCCATTGACACGCCCTGTTAGTAAACACCCGCTTAAGCAGTTTGTACTTTAGGTCACCCGGTCCAAGACCGTCGCCGTGGGCAATGTAAAAACGCTTAGAATCTAGCGTTATTTCTAGGGGTTGGTGATGAATAGTTGCTCCTAGTTCTTCTGCTAAATAGTCGCTAATCCATAAATCGTGATTGCCTGAAAAAATGTGCAGATCAAGCCCATTATCTACAAGTTGAGCAAGCCGTCCCAATAACCTGCTGTGGCCTCTAGGCACAACATGTTTGTATTCAAACCAATAATCAAAGAGATCCCCAACGATGTAAAGCCTCTTACAATCGGACTCAATAGCGTCCAAGAAGCGAATCACTTTGCGTTCACGGTTCTGGCTTTCCGCAACTGAAGGCGCGCCAAGGTGAATGTCTGAAATGAAGTATGTGTTTTCCTTCATGCGTTGCAAGTTACATTCTTCTTTGAAGATATTCATAGACCCGTTGTGTATATGCAGAGAAAGGTTTAGCTTTGCCTAAACTTATTTGTAGGCTAGGTGAATAATCATACAGAAAGTGAAGAAAATTACATTAAAGCGCTTTACCATTTAGGCGGCGAAGGCGCTGTTGCGTCCGGCGCACTGGCAAACCGAGTAGGCGCAAAGGGACCTTCTGCCACACAGGCAGTAAGGCGACTCGCCTCTAAAGGTCTTGTTGAAGTAATTCCCTACAAAGGGGTCAAGCTCACTTTAGACGGGCTAACCTTGGCTAAACACATTTTGCGTAAGCATAGATTATGGGAGACATTTTTGGTTGAAAAACTGGGCTTTGGCTGGGAAGAAGTTCATCCTATTGCTGAACAGCTTGAACACATTCAAAGCCGTGAATTGGTGGAAAAGCTGGCAGATTACTTGGATTCACCTGTTCATGATCCTCATGGCGACCCCATTCCTCAAGCAGATGGAAAAATACCGCCTGCGACAGGAAAGCCACTTCAGAAATTTTCTCAGGGAAGCAGCTTGAAAGTGGTTCGTGTGGAAGATGCAGGAACAGACTTTTTTACCCAATTGGACCTTTTAGAAATTAGTTTAGGCAAAGAGTATACACTAACCTCTGTATCAAGTTTTGATTCTAGTATACAACTTCAAGCAGAAGACGGCGAATCCTTCTGGTTAAGCCACAGCATGTCCTCAAACATTTACGCAATATCCCTATGAAAACCCTAATCAAACTTCTATTACCAATTGCCCTACTTGTTTCTTGTGAAGCGCCTAAGGGAGTAGAAGTTTTAGCCACTACCTCTGTAGTTGCAGATGCCGCTCGTCAGTTGCTGCCTCCAGAAGTGGAAGTTCAGGCATTGATGCAGAGCAATATAGACCCTCATTCGTACAAGCCCATAGAAAGGGACGTGCATACCATTAATACTGCAAAAATCGTCTTGCACAACGGCCTTCATCTTGAGGGAAAAATGACGGAAATATTAGAGAAAGTATCTCTGAATAAACCCGTTTATGCAATGAGCGAACCGTTATCGAGTTCAGAACTAATAAATGTTGGTCCTAATGTTGTTGATCCACACATTTGGTTTGACCTTAAACTTTGGGAACGTTGTGTGAGGGAATTAGCCGTGTTCTTGTCGGAACAATTCCCGGAGCATAGAGCGATTATTCAAAACAATAGCGAAGCATATAGTGCGGAGTTGTTAATCGCTCACAATACGTTTTATAACCAAAGCAGCAAGGTGCCAGACTCTTTAAGGGCTATAGTTACCGCACATGATGCCTTCTCTTATTTTGGTAGAGCGTATAACATTCAGGTTAAAGGGTTACAAGGCATTAGTACCGCGGCTGAATTTGGTGTGAAGGACATGAGCAGCACAGCCAACTTTATCATTGAGACGGGTTTAAGCACCGTATTCACTGAAACCTCTGTGAATTCAAAAAGTATTGAAGCATTGAAGGAGGCCGTAGAACAGAAAGGAGGCCGGGTTAGCCTAGGTAAGCCGCTCTATTCAGACGCTTTAGGCGAACAAGGCACGACAGAAGCATCCTTAATTGGTGCATTTACATATAACACTACTCAGATCTTAAACTCTTGGAAATAATGGAAAAGAGCATTGAAGTGCATAACCTTACGGTAAGCTATCACAGTAAACCGGTGCTGTGGGACGTTGATTTTTCGTTGCCCACAGGAAAAATAATAGGAATTGTTGGACCAAATGGTTCGGGTAAAACTACCATGTTAAAAACCATAATGGGCCTCATGAAGCCTGATAGCGGCTACACGGAAATCTTTGGAGAGCCACTGGATAAAGTGCGCTCCCGTGTGAGTTATGTTCCTCAACGCGAAAGTGTGGATTGGGACTTTCCTGCTGACGTTATGGATGTGGTGTTGATGGGTAGGTATAGAAAGAATAATCTCTTCAGAAGAATTTCTAAAGAAGACAAGAGGGTTGCTACGGAGGCGTTAGAAAAGGTGAATCTTTTAGAGTTTGCTCATAGACAGATTTCTCAGCTTTCTGGAGGACAACAGCAACGGGTTTTTATTGCTAGGTCACTTGCGCAGCAGGCAGACATTTATTTAATGGACGAGCCATTTGTGGGTGTTGATGCTGCAACTGAAGACGCGATTTTACAATTGTTGCAAGAGATGAAGAACCAGGGCAAGACGGTTGTAATTGTTCACCATGATTTGCAGACGGCTAATGAATATTTTGACCATATAGTTCTGTTGAACACAAGGCTTGTGGCCGCTGGTCCAAAGGATAAGGTATTCACAAAAGAGTTGTTACAGGAAGCCTACGGAGGCCGTTTAACAGTGCTGTCCAAGCTAGGAGATTTGATAAGCACGGAAGAGTTTCCGTTACGCGAGCCAGAATTCAAGGAAAACAAACCAGAGAAAGAATAAGAATGGATCCTGTTTTCCTAAAGGTTTTAGTGGGGACAACCCTTTTAGCAGCTTCTTCTTCTGTGGTTGGTGCATTCAGTTATCTTAAGGGACAGAGTCTTGTTGGAGACGCAATTGCTCATGCGTTGTTGCCGGGAGTTGTCCTTGCGTTTATTCTTGGCGGAATTAGAAATTCTAGTTTTCTGATTTTGGGTGCGCTCATTAGCGGTTTACTGGCGCATTATGGAATAGGCTATCTAGAAAATAAGACAAAGCTCAAGAGCGATACCGCTGTGAGTTTGGTGCTATCAACCTTTTTTGGCTTTGGAATTATGCTGATGTCCTATATTCAGCGAACAGGACAAGGCCAGCAGGCAGGACTAGAGCGTTTTCTTTTGGGCAAGGCCGCAGCAATAACTATGCAGGATATTTATATTTTTTCTGCACTTGCCCTTGTGTTAATTATAGGTGTTGGTTTGTTTTACAAGGGCTTTCAACTCATGACTTTTAATGAAGACTTTGCCCATGCTATAGGGTTGCCTATGCCGCTTATTCGCTTCACGTTTACGGTCCTTACCGTACTAGCAATTACAATTGGTATACAAACGGTTGGGGTTGTTTTGATGGCGGCGTTACTTATTACGCCCTCAGCCGCCGCAAGGGTATGGACAAATAGTCTTCCTGCGATGCTTGCGCTAGCTGCGTCATTTGCTGGCGTCGCAGCTATAATGGGAACTTACATATCTAGCGTGCTTCCAAAAATGCCTACGGGTCCATGGGTGGTCCTTGTTTTGGCGTTTTTTGGTTTCTCATCGTTATTGTTTGCGCCCAAACGAGGGTGGTTTTCTAAACAAAGAAGAGCTAAGGCGAACCAACGAAAAACGATTCGCGAGAACGTCCTTAAGCTACTCTTTCAGCAGGAAGAGCAGAGAGGACTGCCCGCCCTGCTGTCTATTGAAGAAATACAGGGAATAAGAGAAATGCGCTTAGACAGATTAACATCAACGCTTAAGGAGTTGAAAAATCGCTTATTAATTATTGACCATGGTGGTAGCTATGGTCTCACTGAGCTTGGCCGTGGTGAAGGCAGAAGAGTTGTTCGTCTGCATAGATTGTGGGAGTTGTATCTTACAGAACGTCTTGGGATGGCTGCGGATCATATCCACCCCCAAGCAGAAACTATGGAGCACGTGATTACTCCAGAAATAGAAGAATTATTAGTTAAAGAATTGGGGAATCCCGAAGTTGATCCCCATCAAAGTCCAATACCGTATGAAGAAGATTAGCATTTTGATTTTAACGGTCTCATCTTTTTGGGGCATGGCTCAGGAGCGTCCTGAGATGGATGAAAACGCGGACCTCGAAGGTCCGCATACCCCAATGATGAAAATGTCTCCCATTGCGACCGACCGTCCAGACATTACAGAAAGCGCATTTATCACCCCTGTAGGCTGGTTTCAGTATGAAGGAGGGTATCAGTATTCA
>PXYR01000047.1:0-6242 GCA_003023665.1 Bacteroidota bacterium | reverse complement strand
TACCGACTTCCTTTAGCCCATCATTTAAGCAGGTGAACCCGTCGTTATCCATAGCATTGGTAGCTTCCTTTATAGCTGTTTCATGCGCATTGCTTGGGGCATTTTTAGTGCTGCGAAAGATGACTATGGTTGGAGACGCTATTTCTCACGCTGTACTACCGGGAATAGCGATTGCCTATTGGCTTAGCCAAAGCAGGGCAAGCCTTGGTATGTTTCTTGGAGCGGCAATAGTGGGTGTTGGTGCTACAATAATAATAGAGTTGTTGAGAAAAAAGCTTCGCGTACAGAGTGACGCGAGTATAGGCATGACGTTCACTACCCTTTTTGCCTTAGGTGTTGTCCTTATTACTTTTTGGAGCGACAGCGTGGACTTGGATCAAGAATGTGTTCTTTATGGAGAAATCGCATTTGTACCTTTCAATCTTTGGATTATTAATGGCAGCTCCTATGGTCCCATTGCGCTTTGGTCTTCCGGCATTCTGTTTTTAGTAGTACTAGCTTACATTATCATTGGGTATAAGGGGTTAAAAATGACCAGCTTTAATGAAGACTATGCCATGGTCTTAGGCATTTCAGCGGGACTTTGGAACTTGAGCCTAATGTCTATGGTTAGCCTTGCTACTGTGGTTAGTTTTGAAAGTGTTGGAGCTATTCTAGTGGTGGCCTTGCTAGTGGCCCCAGCGGCGAGCGCATATTTGCTGGTGAGAAAACTGAAACCTCTGCTAATTTTAAGTGCAGTTTTTGGTTTACTAGGTGCCTTTGGTGGGTACGGACTCAGTCGGCTGCTTCAAACAAGCATAGCAGGGTCTATTACAACGGTATTGGGAATTCTGTTTTTATTTTCGTTAGCAATACAAACAATCACAAACAAAAAGTCGGTTCATGCACTGGAAATTTAAGCAGTTTGAAGAGCTCACCAATCAGGAATTATACGGTATACTTCGGCTACGTTCGGAAGTATTTGTGGTAGAGCAGGATTGCGTTTATTTAGATGCTGACGGTTATGACGATAAATGTTTTCATTTATGGGCAGAGCATAACAATGAGTTTGTGACTTGTACACGAATCATTCCCCCAGGTGTGTATTATGATGAAGCTTCCATAGGAAGAGTTATTGTGGCTAAATCTATGCGCGGCGGTGTTTTGGGCAAAGAGCTTATGCGTCGCTCTGAAGAGGCGTTGTACAGCTTAGGCTATACAGGGCCGATTAAAATCATGGCTCAGTCCTATCTTTTGAATTGGTATGAATCTCAAGGCTACGTGGGTGAAGGAGAAGATTTTCTTGAAGACGGCATCCCTCATCGGATCATGATAAAAGTGCCATAAAAACCCAATGCGAGCCTTCAGCTATAGGAGATTAGCGAATAATTTTACAAAAGAGGTTGAATATTGCAATAACTAGTTTATCTTAGGTAGGTAATCAATTTGCAGAACCTATCACGTGTAACGAAGCGTTTGTTTATCAATTCGTAGATGTTATTAAACCGCCAAGAAGATTCTGTATAAGCGATTATTATAAAATATGAGTTATCATATTTTGATGTGTTAGTTGGAATGCCCTAAGCCTCGTGCTTGGGGCATTTTTATTCCTTAAATTCGTTAGCATGAATACAGCTAAAGCAGATGGAGCAATCTCTTTAAAGGAGAGCATGCTAGAAGTTGAGGGATGGAATACTGAACTATATCAACGCAACTTTAACGATTTTTTAGATAGTCAGCCGTTTGTGTTGGGCACACTCATGGATGCGGATGAAGGCATGGATGAAGGCGCTCACTCCTGGATGCTCAAGGCTGTCCTTGTTTTAAAGTGGTCTTTTCAGAAGATGGGGTGGCGTGCTACCATGTTAAGTGAGGAAAAGTGGGCTGGAATCATTGAATCAAGAATGGAGATTTATGAAGATTTCCAAGAAGAAAACGGGCTGGACCTTGAGTCTCTTATTAAAATAAGCAGTTCTCCCAACACGCTTAGCGAACTCTATCTATATGTTGCTGAAAACAATGCCATGAGCAATGAGGCAGCCGGGAATATTTTATTTCTTTTAGACTGTGCCGTAGAGGCCATGGAAATGGCTGTGCTTCAAGACAAGACAGAAAGCGACGCTTAATGGAAAAGGCACAACAAATCGTAAACCACATGATGAAAAACGACGCGTTCAGTCAGTGGTTAGGCATTCAAGTGGTGTCAAACAAGGCAGGGTCGGCAGTGCTTGAGATGACTGTACGCAACGAAATGACCAATGGGTTTAATATTGCCCACGGCGGAATTACGTATTCCTTGGCAGACTCTGCTCTTGCCTTTGCTTCTAACGGAGGCGGCAAACAGAGTTTATCTATTGAGACGAGTATTCATCACATTGAAAAAGTGCTGGCCGGTGATGTCATAAGGGCAAGCGCGTCACTTATAAGCGAAACCCATAAAACAGCTATTTACCAAATAGACATTACCAAAACTTCAGGTGAACGAGTGGCGTGGTTTAAGGGAACGGTATATCGTACGTCCAAAGAATGGAACCTATGAAAGAAACCTATATTGTAGACGGTGTGAGAACACCTATTGGAAAATTTAAAGGCACCCTTGCAGCGATTCGCACGGATGATTTGGCGGCTATGACAATTGCCAAACTCATGGATAAGAACCCAGATTTGGATGGCTCTGCTATTGACGATGTTATTCTGGGCTGTGCGAATCAAGCAGGTGAAGACAATCGTAATGTTGCTCGCATGGCGGCGCTTCTTGCAGGGCTCCCTTGGAGTGTGCCGGGTGAAACGGTAAATCGCCTATGCGCATCAGGAATGAGTGCTGTTATTCATGCTCATCGCGCAATAAAGGCAGGGGACGGAGATCTTTTCATTGCCGGAGGTGTAGAAAACATGAGCAGAGGGCCCTATGTGATTTCCAAGTCACAAAGTGCGTATGGAACGGATAGTACAATGTACGATAGCTCATTCGGGTGGCGTTTTGTCAATCCAAAAATGAAAGCACTTTACGGTACACATGCCATGGGTGAAACAGCAGAAAACCTGGTCGAGCAATTTGGTATTAGCCGCGAAGATCAAGACGCTTTTGCGTTATGGTCACAGCAGAAAGCCGCACGTGCCAATGAAACGGGAAGACTTGACCTTGAAAGAATGGAGGTTGAAATACCTCAGCGCAAGAAGGACCCAATAATTTTTGTGGAAGATGAATTTATAAAGCCTAACACCACAAAGGAAGGATTGGCAGGTTTGCGTGCCGCATTTAAAAAAGACGGTTCTGTAACAGCTGGAAACAGTTCAGGTCTTAATGACGGAGCGGTAGCTTTATTGATTGCTAGTGGCGACGCTGTTAAGAAACATCAACTAAAGCCTTTAGCGCGAGTTGTTGGCTCTGCGGTTGCTGGTGTTGAGCCGCGTATAATGGGTATTGGTCCTGTGGAAGCCTCAAAGAAGGCGCTATTCAAAGCCGGCCTCACCTTGGATGATATGGATATTATTGAGCTTAATGAGGCTTTTGCTGCACAAGTGTTGGCTTGCACACGAGAGCTGGGCTTGGCAGATGATGACAGCCGTATTAACCCAAATGGAGGCGCGATTGCTTTAGGGCATCCTCTTGGAGTAACAGGCGGACGAATATTACACTCTGCAGCGCTGGAGCTGCAGGCCTCAGGAAAGAAATATGCCTTGGTCAGCATGTGTATAGGTGTAGGACAAGGCTACGCTACTATTTTAGAACGCGTTTAAGATGGCTATTTACCAATTCCTTGAATTTATTCCGGTCGTTCACCCGTCGGCATTTGTCCATCCTCAAGCCAATGTAACAGGAGACGTAATTGTTGGTGCTGATTGTTATATTGGTCCTGGAGCGGTGTTGCGTGGAGATTGGGGTAGAATTGTTTTAGAGGAAGGCGTGAATGTGCAAGAGAATTGCACGGTACATATGTTTCCAAAAACGGAGACTCGACTAAAGAAAATGGCGCACGTGGGTCACGGAGCTATTATTCACGGAGGAACCTTGGGCGAGAATGTGCTTATAGGAATGAACGCTGTAGTCATGGACAATGTTATTATTGGCGAAGGCTCTATAGTTGGCGCATTGTCTTTTGTGCCTCAGAACACGGTGATACCACCGCGAAGCGTTTTTGTGGGCAACCCGGGAAAAGTGGTCAAGCAGGTTAGCGATGAAATGTTAGCATGGAAAACAGAGGGAACAAAGTTATATATGGAGCTTCCTAAGCAATGCCAAGATACCCTCAGAGAGGTGAAGCCACTCACCGAATTGGAACCCAACAGACCAGAACATAAAGGAACCTATCAAACACATAAATAGATGAACACAGTTAAAAATTACATCCTTGGTAATTGGGAGACGGGAAGCGGTAGCGAATACACTGCCCGTCATGCCATTACGGGGGCGGAATTTGCCACGGTGAGCTCAGAAGGATTAGACTACAAGTCTATTTTAGATTATGCGCGTAGTGTTGGCGGTCCTGCCTTACGTGCAATGACCTTTCAAGAGCGAGGACGAATGCTAAAAGCTTTGGCGCTACATTTAACCTCTATCAAGGGTCAGTTTTATGACATGAGCTGGGCTACGGGCGCCACAAAGGTTGATAGTTGGATTGACATAGAAGGGGGTATAGGCAATCTTTTTGCTAATGCGTCCCTTAGGCGGCAATTTCCAGATCTTCCCTATTATGTTGATGGTGAATTAGCACGTTTATCCAAGGAAGGCACCTTTATTGGGCACCACATTATGGTGCCAAGGCACGGGGTGGCTGTACACATCAATGCTTTTAATTTTCCCATTTGGGGAATGCTAGAGAAAATAGCCGTGAATCTAATGGCCGGCGTTCCTGCTGTAGTCAAACCATCAGAATATACTTCTTATCTAACGGAAGTTATGGTGAAAGCCATAATTGACAGCAAGCTTTTACCAGAGGGTGCTTTGCAACTTGTAAGCGGTAAGGGTAGAGGGATTCTTGATCATGTAGATTTCCAAGACATCGTCACCTTCACGGGTTCCGCAGCCACAGGGCAAACTCTTAGAGGCCTTCCGCATTTGAACGAGCGTTCGGTGCCGTTTAATTTGGAAGCAGATAGTTTGAATGCTGCGGTGTTGGGTCCAGACGTGAAGCCAGAAGATGCGGAATTTGCTTTATTTGTGCGTGAATTGGCCAATGAAATGACGGTGAAGGCAGGACAAAAATGTACCGCCATTCGCCGTGCCATGGTACCAGAACATTTGTTGCCAGCGGTTCAACAAGCGGTCATTGCGCGCTTGCAGAAAACAGTCATTGGCGACCCTCAAGCTGAGGGTGTGCGAATGGGAGCATTGGCAACGCACGACCAGATCGGTCGTGTTGAGGCGGAGATGAACAAGCTGATAGCCGAACAGGAATTGGTCTTTAATCCGGACCTCGATCTTGTGGGCGCTACCGATGCAGGTGCGTTCTATACGCCAAAGCTATTTGTCAACAGCGATCCATTTGCCAAGACCAAGGTCCACGAGGTGGAGCCGTTCGGACCAGTGAGCACATTGATGCCGTATAAAACCATTGACGAGGCGGTACAACTTACCGCTATGGGACGCGGTTCATTAGTCACTTCATTTGTTAGTAAGAACACGGCTGATATTCTAGCATTCACTACCGAAGCTGCGGCTTACAACGGCCGTATCCACATCATCAACGAGAAGATGGCCAAAGAAAGCACAGGGCACGGTTCGCCTATGCCATTGATGAAGCACGGTGGTCCTGGACGTGCCGGTGGCGGTGAAGAGATGGGAGGTAAGCGTGGCGTTTTACACTATTTACACCGAACCGCTATTCAGGGTCATCCGGATGATATTACAGCTATAACTCAACAATACCAGCCTGGGGCGTCTCGTCCAGAGGCTATGCCGCATGTTTTCCGACAGCATTTTGAAGAATTGGAAGTGGGGGCCACAGTCTATACAGCGAAACACACGGTGACAGAGACGGACATTACAAATTTCGCGAATGTGAGTGGCGACAATTTCTACGCCCATATGGACGCAACCAGTCTTGAAGGCACCATCTTCGAGGGCCGAGTGGCACACGGCTATTTTATATTGAGCAAGGCGGCAGGATTGTTTGTCGAGGCCAAAAAAGGCCCGGTATTATTGAACTATGGAATTGATGAATGCCGATTCACCAAGCCGGTCTACCCGGGGGCAACCATCGGAGTGAAATTGACCGTAAAAGAAAAGATTGATCAAGAGAAGCGCAGTGAAGACGATGTAG
>PXYR01000046.1:7245-12680 GCA_003023665.1 Bacteroidota bacterium | reverse complement strand
GCTTCAATGATGTACACGATATCATCTTTGATTGCAAATTGGATATTTATTAATCCTTTTGTATCCAGCGCCTTAGCAATATTGACCGTATGCTCCTTAATTTGTTGCATTACCAGTGGACCTAGATTAAAAGGCGGCAAAACTGCTGAACTGTCTCCGGAGTGAATGCCACAAGGCTCAATGTGCTCCATTATTCCAATGATGTAGGCATCTTCACCGTCGCATATGGCATCGGCCTCAGCTTCAATAGCGCCGTCAAGGTAATGATCTAGTAGAACCCGATTCCCCTCAAACTCCTTGAAAAGATTAATTACATGACGTTCTAATTCCTCCTTATTTATGACAATTTTCATACCCTGGCCTCCCAATACATACGAAGGTCGGACCAAAATGGGGAAACCTAGTTGATCTGCTATGTCTAGCGCCTCATCCGCATTGGTAGCAACGTCAAACTTGGGATAGGGAATATTAATTTCTTTTAAAAGTGTCGAAAATGAACCTCGATCCTCAGCTAAATCTAGTGCTTCGTAGGACGTTCCAATAATCTCTATACCGTATCGGCTCATTTTTTCCGCCAATTTCAGCGCGGTCTGTCCACCCAATTGGACAATCACACCCTTTGGCTTTTCATGAAGTATAATGTCATAGATATGCTCCCAGAAAACAGGCTCGAAGTACAATTTATCCGCTGTATCAAAATCGGTACTAACTGTTTCAGGATTGCAATTAATCATAATCGTTTCATACCCTTCTTCCCTGGCACTTAATACGCCGTGTACACAACTGTAGTCAAATTCAATTCCTTGACCTATACGATTTGGACCTGAGCCCAAAACCATGATTTTTTCTTTCTCACTGACCACACTTTCGTTTTCAATTACCTCAACCCCATCTGAGTTTACAAACGGCATCTCAAAAGTGGAATAATAATAAGGTGTTTGCGCAGGGAATTCTGCCGCACAGGTATCTACTAGTTTCCAAACTCGTTTTATACCTAATTCTGTTCTCTTATGGTGCACCTCGCTTTCCAAAGCGCGAACCATATGGGCAATTTGACGATCCGCAAAACCTTTCATTTTTGCTTCTTGAATCAGTTCTTTAGGCAACGAATCTAAGGAGTGCTTTTCTATTCGACTTTGAACCTTTGATAAATCCTCTATTTCCTTCAAGAACCACATATCAATGCGAGTGATATCATAAATCGTCCGCAATGGAATACCCATTTGAATGGCATCATAAATGACAAATAATCGGTCAGATGAGGCATATTCTAGCTTATGCAAAATTTCATCCTGGTCACTCAAACCTTTGCCGTCTGCGCCCAATCCGTTTCGTTTAATCTCCAAAGATTGCGCCGCCTTGTGCAGAGCTTCTTGAAAACTCCTGCCAATACCCATAACCTCTCCAACTGCCTTCATTTGAATGCCCAATCGGGTATCTGCACCTTCAAATTTCTCAAAGTTCCAGCGTGGAATTTTAACAATCACATAGTCCAACGTGGGCTCAAAATAAGCCGTAGTGGTCTTAGTAATTTGATTCATTAGTTCATCAAGCGTATATCCAATGGCCATCTTGGCGGCAATCTTAGCAATGGGGTAACCCGTTGCTTTAGAAGCCAAAGCAGAAGACCTGCTCACTCTAGGGTTAATCTCAATAGCTACTATATCTTCTTTTTCGTCTGGACTAACGGCAAACTGAACGTTACAACCGCCGGCAAATGTTCCAATGCTGCGCATCATTTTGATGGCCATATCACGCATCTTCTGATACGTGGTATCACTCAATGTCATCGCAGGAGCTACAGTTATAGAATCACCTGTATGAATTCCCATAGGATCCATATTCTCTATGGAACAAATGATGATGATATTGTCATTTTCATCACGAAGTATTTCCAACTCGTATTCCTTCCAACCCAGCAAGGCCTTATCAATCATCACTTCATGAATGGGACTAATTTCTAAACCTCTGCTCAATGCCGTGTCAAATTCTTCTTCAGTGTGCACAAAAGTTGCACCGGCACCACCTAAAGTAAAAGAGGCCCTAACACAAAGGGGGAAACCAAATTCTTGAGCAGTTTCTTTACCACGCAAAAAGCTCTTCGCTATTCTAGAAGGTGCCATTGGGATATCTATTTGCTCCATCAACTTGCGGAACTCATCTCTATCCTCAGTGATGTTAATGGCGTCAATATCTACACCAATAATTTTCACATCATGCTCTTCCCAAATACCCTGCTTATCTGCCTCAATACATAGATTTAAAGCGGTTTGTCCACCCATGGTTGGAAGTACCACATCTATATCTGGATGTATATTGAGAATCTCTTCTATGCTCTCAAAGGTGAGGGGCTTCAAGTAAATATTATCCGCAACCACCTCGTCCGTCATAATGGTTGCTGGATTTGAATTGATTAAAGTAACGGTAATTCCTTCCTCTCTGAGTGAGCGTGAAGCTTGAGATCCTGAGTAATCAAACTCACATGCTTGGCCAATTACAATTGGTCCTGATCCGATAATTAAAACGTGCTTAATGGATGAATTCTTCGGCATGAACTTAAGATTTGTACAAATTTAGTTGGCATAGGGCCAAAAAAAAGGTGTTGCGATTAGCAACACCTTATATATTATCAAAAGGTTTTTAACATCTTAACCTTTATAATTTCCTTTATCACTCACAGTTAATCTCTTACGCCCCTTGGAACGACGAGAAGCCAAAACTTTACGGCCATCTGCGCTTTCCATTCTCAAACGGAATCCGTGCTTGTTTCTACGCTTTCTATTACTAGGTTGAAATGTACGTTTCATAACTCTAACTATTATCCCACTTATTCGGGGGTGCAAATATAACTCTCAGAATCTTTTCTGCAACTCTAGAGAGAAAAAAAATATTTATGGAAATCTATAAAAATGGAGTAGTCAAAACTCCACTTCGAAAATAAAAAGTCTATATTGAAATTTAATGATTTGTAACCCAACCAGCCATTACCAATGGACACAATTGACACAAACTCACAAGGAATGTGGGACTCTAGGTTCAGTAAGAGAATTTATGCTTACGGAAAGTTACCCAACGCATTCTTTGCTCAGGAGTTAAGTAAAATCCGCACGGCGGGTATTCTGCTACCAGCTGAAGGAGAAGGACGAAATGCTGTACATGCTTTGAAAAACGGATGGAATGTTATTGCATTTGATCAAAGTGAAAAGGGACGTGAGAAAGCCTTGTCTTTAGCCGCAGAAAACGGAGTGGAACTAGATTATACCATTGCAGACGCCAATAACTTCCAATGTCCCGTCCTAGTGGACGTTCTAGCCTACACCTATTTGCATCTCCCCTCTCCCAATGCTGAATCTGTTTATGCTCGTCTAAATAACTTTTTGGCTCCGCAAGGAAATTTGATTTTTGAGGCGTTTTCTACAAAAAACATCGGAATGGGAAGTGGAGGCCCTCAAACAGAAAGTATGTGCTTCACCGTAAGTCAAGTGAAGGCTCTATTTGAAAATTTCAACCACGTTGAAGTTTGGGAAGAAAAAATAAATCTTGAAGAGGGACTCTATCACTCCGGAGAATCATGGGTCATACGCGCTAAAGGCACAAAATAATTCACCGCATTATTATTTGTATGTTTGCACCCGATTTAAGGGTGTCCATCTTCCATGTAGGCTAAAAATTGTAAGGAAGCGCTGACACTCAAGTAGGCGCACCCAGCGGAACTGGGCAATTTTAACGGTCACTTTTGACCCCCTTTATGGAAACGTACAAAGACAGCGGTCTTCACCCGGATATTATTCGTGGTGTAGAAGCTTTAGGATTCGTGGAACCGACTCCTATTCAAAAAATGAGCATCGAACATCTGCTCGAAGAATCTACAGATTTAATAGCATTCGCACAGACAGGCACAGGTAAAACTGCAGCATTCTCTTTGCCGATTTTACATCAATTGGAAGAAGATGTCCCACATGTTCAAGCCATCGTTTTGGCACCAACAAGAGAGCTGTGTCTTCAAATCGCAAAAGACATAGAATCTTATGCGAAATTCATGGATGTCCGAGTTACCGCAGTTTATGGTGGTTCTCCTATATCAAAGCAAATCAAGTCCCTCCAAGCAAAGCCTCAAATAGTTGTGGGAACACCGGGTAGAACTCTTGATTTAATTGAAAGACGGAAACTTCGAATAGAAGACGTACAGTTTTTAGTGCTAGATGAAGCAGATGAGATGCTAAGCATGGGCTTCCAAGATGAATTAGATGCTATTCTAGCAAATACTCCTGAATACAAACAAACGCTTTGTTTCTCTGCAACCATGCCCGAGGGTATGAAGCATTTAACAAAAAAATACCTAAGCGACCCCAAAGAAATATCTGCGGGTAAACGAAACATTAGTGCTTCGAATGTAGAACATGAATTATATGTAGTCAGTTCCAAGAACACTTATGAAGCCATGCGCCGTATACTGGATTTCAATCCAGATATGTACGGTATAGTTTTCTGTAGAACCAGAAGAGAAACTCAGAGCATTGCCGAACAATTAGTGAACGACGGCTACCGCGCAGAAGCTATACACGGAGATTTGAGCCAAGCACAGCGGGACGATGTCATGAAACGGTTCAGAAATAGAGGATTAAACGTAATGGTAG
This sequence comes from Bacteroidota bacterium, assembly GCA_003023665.1. Lineage (GTDB taxonomy): Bacteria > Bacteroidota > Bacteroidia > Flavobacteriales > Schleiferiaceae > UBA10364. The sequence goes on along the minus strand of PXYR01000046.1, from coordinate 8,043 downwards.
CCACAGACGTCGCAGCTCGTGGTATAGATGTTAACGACCTCACTCATGTCATTAATGTCAACATCCCTGATGATCCTGAAGTGTATGTGCACAGATCTGGTCGTACGGGTCGCGCCGGTTCAAGTGGAATTTCTATAGTGATTACTCATGGCCGTAACATGCGTAAAGTCAAAAGCCTCGAACGATTAATTGGCAAGACATTTGAAACCAAATTGGTTCCTTCTGGTGAAGACATCTGCGAGGTTAAAATGCGCCAAGCTATAAATGAATTAGAACAAATGGATCACGTGTATGAACTTGATCCTACACTGGTGGAAGAAGCTATGGATAAGCTTGCACATCTGAGCAAAGCAGATCTGATTGAACGATTCTTAGGCCATGAAGTAAGCGCCATATTAAGCAGGTATCGCGGTGCAAGAAACATCAATGAAACCGCTAAAAAAATAAAAGAACGCGGACAGCGCGATTCAAAATCAGGAGCAGAAGCAGGCTTTAAGACCATTGTGGTTGACCTTGGTTATCGTCAGAAAGTGAATCCTTCCCGATTAATGGGCGTTATCAACGACGTAATGGAAGGAACAAAAATTCGCATTGGTAAAATAGACATGGACAAAACATTCTCACGAATTGATGTTGAGGAGCGATACGCCGTTGAAATTGCCAGCCGTCTAGCAGGAGCCAAAACAGGTTCATACACCATCAATGCCTATTTTGAAGAAGGCGAAAACGCAAAACCACATAGAAGCTCACGCGGCAACTACGGAGGCGGTCGCCGTGAAGACAGAAACAGGCGAGGTG
>PXYR01000046.1:0-6698 GCA_003023665.1 Bacteroidota bacterium | reverse complement strand
AACGGCGGAATTGGTCATTTAGGTTCCGTAGATGAAATGGAATTCCAGATTGAAAAACAGGTAATGGAAGTGAATTTCTGGGCCGCTGTCGCATTGACAAAAGCTGTTCTACCGCATATGTTGTCCCGTAATACAGGACAAATCTGGACTGTTTCAAGCATCTTAGGCTTTTTTGGTAGCCCAAAATTGGCAGCCTATGCAGCAAGTAAATTTGCGGTAATTGGATACTTTGAAAGTCTTCAATATGAACTTCAAAATTCCGGTGTACATGCCGGAATTTTGAGCCCTGGATTTATCAATACGTCTGTAACGGTAAAAAGTTTAGGTCCCAATGGCGCGCCCATAGGAGTGAACAGCAGTGCTCAAGAAAAAGGCATGCTGCCAGAAGTACTCGCTCGTAAGTTTTTAAAGAAAACTGCAAGAGGTAAATTACCAAAGCATATAGTGATTGGCGGTTACGAGAGATTTTCAATTCCCTTCAAACGATTTTTTCCCAATTTATTTTCGTTGGTTTATTCAAAACTGACGAATGTCACTCGCAAGAAGAACGCGTAAACTTATATTTGAATCCAAATTGAGACTATAATGGCAACAGGAATCATTAACGAAGCATACCTAAATTCAGAGCACGCAGCTAAGTTGAACCAGCTTTATATCAACGCCAAACCGTGCAAATATTTAGTGATGGAGAATTTCTTTACTGAAGAAATTGCCGATGACTTGTTTGAAAATTTCCCGTCAATTAAAGATCTCAATGTAAAGCGTAAAAGCTTGAATGAGGATAAAAGTGAAGATTATCATTTTGAGAGGTGGCACCCTTCTTTTGCCAAGATACGGGAAGCGGTCAGCTCAAATCAATGGTACCAACAGTTAGAAAAGATTACGGGAATAGAAGGTCTACATACCACCACAGATGCTTTGGGATCTGGTGTGCATCAAGGTAAAAACGGCTCTTACGTAGACATCCATATTGACGTTAACATGAACCCAAAATTAGGTTTGTGGCGCCGAATCAACCTGCTAGTTTATCTCAATAAAAATTGGAAAGCAGAATACGGTGGCGATTTAGAATTGTGGAACAAGGAGATGACCGAATGTATGGTGAAAGTCCCGCCCACGTTCAATACTGCGGTCATTTTTTATACGGATGACAACAGTCCGCACGGCTATAGAAAAATCAATATTCCAGAGGACGAAAGCAGAAAAAGCTTCTATACATACTTCTATACCAAACCAGAAGAGGGAGTCTCCTACAGAGATTCAAAATTTGTCTCAAGACCAGATGATACAACGTCAAAAAAATTGGCAACCGGCATCAAAGAGACGCTAAAAATCAATGGGAAAAAATTATTGAAGTTTATCGGATTGAAGAACCTAGACTTTCAAGACAAAAATTAAGACCAGCGTTTCAAGTAGATTTTAGCCTACGTGCATGTAGCCTTTAGGATAGGAAAAGGAATTAGATTCTGGTCGATTACCACTCAAAGCGAATGCTAAGGTTAGCGTACCTACCCTTCCGATTAACATACTAAGCATGATTACCGTTTGACTACCGAAGCTAAGCTCGGAGGTAATTCCTGTACTCAGACCTACCGTACAAAATGCACTTACTTGCTCAAAAGCCAAGTCTAAAAACGCGATATCCGGTTCCAAGATTGTCAAAACAAATATTCCCAGGAAAATAAAGACTATCGCGAAGAGGAAAACGGCAAAAGCTCTATTCATCAACTCCCAAGGAATCTTATTTTTATACAGGTTGATATCCTTTTTACCCCTAATCGTAGCATAGGCACTTAAAAATACCAAAGCAAATGTACTGGTCTTTATTCCTCCTGCTGTTGATCCAGATCCACCCCCAACAAACATTAAAAACATCATAAAAAGTAATGCTGGCATGGCCATAGCTCCTATGTCTATGGTATTAAACCCCGCCGTTCTTGCAGTAACACTTTGAAAGAAACTTGCTGATATATGTGTGCCCATATCACCATTGTAACCCAGTGTGAGTGAAAGAATCACTCCTCCAGTAAATAATAAAATTCCGGCGACCGTCAAACCAATTTTAGTACCCAATCGCAACCCTCTCCAACTTCTGGTTAACGGTTGGTTTCGCCACGGTTGTGAAAGCACATCCGAAAGTGTTCCAAACCCAATTCCACCCAAGATGATTAATAAAGCGATTACCCAATGGACGGCCGGTAAAAATGCATTACCCTCAGTGGCTAGTGAATCAGAGAATAAAGAAAACCCTGCATTATTAAAGGCACTAATGCTGTGGAATATGCTATAAAATAAAGTGTTCCCTAAAGAATCAAACTTGGGAAACCAGATGATACCTAGTAAGATTGCACCAATTAATTCTATAGTTAATGTGAGACGAAAAATTGAACCTACTAGCTTACCGCTCTGTAACATGCTTTCGCCAAGGTTTTCACTCATGAAGTTTTGCTGGCGCATTCCAAATCCGCCTCTAAGAATAGCGAATAAGGCAGCAAATGAAATGATGTTTAGTCCACCCAATTGCATGAGTATCATCACAATCATTTGCCCTTTAAAGCTCAGAACCGTAGAAATATCTATTAAACTCAACCCCGTCACACAGCTCGCACTAATACTTGTAAATAACGCAGTGACGAAATCTAAAGACCCACTACCTGCCTTCATTTCCGGTAGCATTAACAAACCAGTACCCAAGGCAATTAACAGTATGAAACTGATTAAAAGTAATGCCGGTGGTGTCAGGTTGAAATCGGGCAGTCGTTCTCCAACTTTCCCAAATTCCAAAAACACAATAATCATTACATAAAACTGTAACAAAAGCACGAAGCCGCTTTGAAAACTACTTACGCCTATTGCATCTCCTAGGAAGCTAAGTAATTCAACCCCTTGAATGTTAATGACCAAGATATCCAACACAAGGAATGCCATTAAAATGGCTTCCCATTTTCTGGCCTTCACAAATGCCCAAGGATGAAAATTGTAAATAACCTCTATCAGGAATTTCAATAAGTAATAACCTATGGAGAATCGTACAATTAAACCTATGATATGATTTTGTGCATCATTAAGCTCATAGCCGTGAAAAATAACTAATGATATAATGGTGCTAAGGGCAACAAGAAAAGAGATCCTTGATAAAGCACCAAGTACAAAATCACGGCTATCATACAGGAGAATATTCACCCGTTCTCTGAAGGCATTAAAACGTTGCTTAAAACTCAAATCTTGAAGTTTCTATAATCGAATTTACACTATTCTTCGGAATCCCGTTTCCTCACAGAATAATCAGCATAGGATTTCGCTTCCACAATAACGCTCCCTGTAATGGCATTAATATTTTTTTTCAATGCCGCGCGTTCATCGTTTAAAAAATATACGCTTCTTGCTTTAAGAATAAAGGCCTCACCGAAGTCCTCGTTTGATTCTAAAATTCTCAATTCATCCTCAACTTCCCAAAGCTGCTCATTGACTTTTTTTAGCTTTTCAACCAAGTCATGCAGTTTTGACGGGTTCTCCGCGCAACTATAAACGTACTTCACTCCTTGCGAAAGTGCCTTTAACTCGACCTGAACATGTGCAAGCTTTTCTTTTTCTGAGATGCGCTCACTTTTAATTACAAGTATGGTGTGCTTGTCAATAATTTCTCCGTGAGCAACTTCAATTTTCATAACGGCTTCTTTAGTCTTCTAATTTTGAAACTGCTTCTCGAACTCTGCGTACAGCTTCCTCAAGATCAGCTTCTGCAGCTGCATAAGAGAAACGAATGTAACCGGCTAAACCAAAAGCATCGCCTGGAACTGTGCTTACCAAGGCTTCTTCTAGTAGGAAAAAACTCAAATCCATAGAGTTGATAATACGCTTTCCTTTATAGGATTTACCTAAAAGTGCTGTTATTCTTGGAAACACGTAAAAGGCGCCAGGAGGAGTATCTAATTCAAATCCAGGAATTGCATTCATCCAGCTTACCATTTTCTCTCTGCGCTGGGCAAATGTGTCCACCATGTATTTCACTTTTGAAGGATCAGCCTCAACAGCAGCCTTGCATGCGCGTTGAGCTACAGAATTTGCTCCTGAAGTAAAATTAGACTGAAATTTTGTGCAGGCCTTTGCTATCCACTCTGGCGCGCCAATATATCCAATTCGCCATCCCGTCATAGCGAAACCTTTTGACAATCCGTTTACCGTTATGGTTTGATTATAGACCTCAGGAAAGCTCGCAATACTAACATGCTCTACCTCACCATAATTCAACAGCTCATATATCTCATCTGAAATAATGTACAAATTGGGATACTTTGCAACCACCTGGGCAATAGCGGCTAGCTCAGACCTGCTGTATACAGCTCCACACGGATTGTTTGGCGAGGAAAAAATCAAGACTTTGGATTTATCTGTGATGGCCGATTCTAATTGTGCAGCCGTAATCTTAAAGCCGCTCTCCTTTGTTGTGGGAAGTGTTTTAACGACACCCTCACAATATTTTGCCTGATCCATATAGCTCACCCAATATGGAGCTGGAATAATTATTTCTTCACCGGGGTTAACCAAAGTCAAAAACACATTGAGCAAGCTCTGCTTGGCGCCAGTGCTTACGACAATTTGATCTGGTGTATACTCAAGGTGGTTATCTCTTTTAAATTTTGCTGCAATTGAGGCCCTAACATCTGCAAATCCAGGAATAGGCATGTAATGCGTATAGTTTTGTTCCATGGCCTCATTTGCCGCCGCTTTGATAAAATCTGGTGTATCAAAGTCTGGCTCTCCTAAAGACAAACTAATCACATGTTTTCCTGTAGCGCTCAGTTCCCTTGCTTTTTTTGCCATTTCAATGGTCATAGGAAGACCCATTTCCTGAGCACGTGTTGAAAGTCCTTTCATAGTAATTTGCTATTGTGGGAAGGCAAAAATAACGATATTTGTAGGCCTTAACATATTTTCATGGAAGCATTTATTGAAATACTTAAATACACTTTTCCTGCAGCATTAATGTTGCTCCTCACCTATTTATTGTTATCCAACTTTGTGGATAACGAGGAGAAGCGTCGTGCCTTTTATTTAAGGAAAGACCTGCAGAAAAAATCGCTTCCAATGCGCATGCAAGCGTATGAAAGAGTAGTTATGCTCTTAGAGCGTATCACGCCAAATCATCTTGTCATTCGCGTAATGCCTGGCAAATTAACTATTGGTCAATACCGAAAAACACTCGTAGAAGCGGTTAGACAAGAGTTCGATTACAACATCACACAACAAGTTTATCTAAGCGACGAAGCATGGAATCATGCAGTCAGTGCAAAAAGTCAAGTTATTAGCCTTATCAATAAAATCGCAGGTACGCTTGGCTCCGAAGCTTCTGCTTCCGACTTAGCCAAAGAGTTAATTAATGCTGAAATTGCAGGAGATATATTTCCCACAAAAGCGGCAATATTACTTATCAAACACGAAGCGGCTCGTTCGTTTTAATCTAGAATTTGTGCTATAAATTGTTCGCTTGCTTCAAATGGGGTGAGCGCATTGTTCCGCACTTTCTCAAGAAAATCGGCTTTCTTTTGATTCCAATCTTTTTTCTCTCCTAATTTCTCAAACAGTAATTCACCCAAAGATTGCTCAAACCAATATTCACTTTGCTTTATACGATTCAATCTAAATCGCCCTTTCAGAGTTGAATGTCGGTAGTATTTGTCTAGCTCTTCCTCAACCAAATTCATTCCCTTTCTTTCTAAAGAACTAATCTGAATTACTGGAGCTTGCCAATCGTCCTTAACTCTTGAGACTAGCTGAAGTGCACTTTTCAACTCTATGGCGTTTTGATTGGCAGCCACTTCTCGACCAGAATCGCATTTATTTAGCGCAATAATATCTGCCATTTCCATGATGCCCTTCTTAATTCCTTGAAGTTCATCCCCCGTACCGGGCATAGCCAGAAATAAGAAAGAATCCACGAGTTTACTCACTACCGTTTCACTTTGGCCTACGCCAACGGTTTCTATGAACACATAATTATAACCTGCGGCTTCGCACAAGGCTACAGCCTCATACGTACTTTTAGCTACACCGCCTAAATGACCGTTTGACGCTGTTGGACGTATAAAAACACGAGGGTCTTTTCCTATAGACTCCATCCGCGTTTTATCTCCAAGAATGCTTCCTTTGGTCAATTCACTAGAAGGATCTACAGCTAAAATTGCAATTTTAATATCTACTTGTTCTGCCAACAAATGAGAACAATACGATTCCAAAAAAGTACTCTTGCCCACTCCAGGAACACCGCTTATTCCAATCCTATGGGCACCTCCGGACTTGGGCAGAATCATGGACATCAATTTCCTTGCATGAACCTTGTCTTTTGGTGCCAAACTTTCTATTAGCGTAATGGCCTTGGAAAGTCCAGTGGATTCGCCCTTAATAACCAAATTGCAGAGAGATTCAACATCAAATTCAGAACGCGTACTACCCTTCCATTTTGGATTGATGTAGGGTGCGTCAGAAGTACCCTTGTTAATATGTAAAGCGCTCTTTTTTGACATTTATGCCTGATCAATATAGTCTTGAAGATAGGAAAAGTCTGCTGTCAATGAACCACCAGAGCACTCCGTTGCCCCTTTAAGCACACCTTCTTCATCTCCATTAAAAAGTGCGGGAATGACATGTTTGAGCATATCCTTTCCAAAACTTTCAGAAGCATCTCTAGGTAATTCACA